>JALOTA010000034.1 GCA_025458125.1 Hyphomicrobium sp. | reverse complement strand
GGATGCCCTTCCGGGCGGCCGCATCAGCGCCGACCAGCGCGCCGACAAGCCGCAGGAAGCGGTCGAAGCCGAAAAGGCCTGCCTCGGAGACTGAGGCCATCGCCAAGAATCAAGAACGCGGCGGACGGTGACGGCCGCCGCGTTTCCGTTTGCGGCTCCAGCATGACAAGAACTTCATGTGCAGGTGCGGTCCGTCGACCGTATATGTCACGAGGCAAACGGGACGCCCATTGTCATGGGTGTTTCCGTCACAAAAACCAGAACATCACGCTCGCGGTCTGCGCGTCTCACACGGCCCGAGCCGGGAAAAACGAAACGAGAGCTCCATGAAGAAAACGCTTTGGGCCGTTCTGGCCCTGACGCTCGGCGGCTTCGCGCCCGCGCAGGCCGCCGACGGCAATCTCGCCGACGCCGTGAACCGGAAGGTGCTGCGCGTCTGCTCGATCCCAGAGAACATGCCGTACTCTAACGACAAAGGCGAAGGCTTTGAAAACAAGATCGCCGAAGTCATCGCCGACGAGTTGAAGGTTCCGGTCGAATACACGTGGTATCCGGGCGGCTTCGGCCTCATTCGCCGCACGCTTGCAGCCAAGAAATGCGACCTGGTGCTGGGGACGGTGCAGGCCGACGAATATACCCTGAACACCAACCATTATTATCACACCACCTACGTGATGTTTTACAAGAAGGGTAGCGACCTCGAAGGCGTCACGTCCTTCTCCGATCCCAAAATGCAGGGCAAGCGCGTCAGCAACCAGGGCGGTCCCATTGGCGACCAGATAGCCAAGGCCGGTCTGATGCCGAATGCGAAGTCCTACCTGATCAATGTCGATCGCCGCTATCTCAATCCGGAGCAGGAAATCATCAACGACGTCCTGAGCGGGGAGATCGATGTCGGCGTGCTGTGGGGGCCCTTTGCAGGATGGTTCTTGAAGCCTCATCTGGACAAGCTGACGGTTGTGCCGATCACCGAGCACGTGCCGGGAACCGCCAAGCCCGATTATCGTATCACGATGGGCGTGCGCGCCAACGAGTCCAACTGGAAGCGGCAGTTGAACGACATCATCAAGAAGCGCCAGGGTGATATCGATGAGATCCTTCTGCAATTCAACGTACCGATCCTCGATGAAGACCTGAAGCCGATCACTGCGGCCCGCAGGTAAACCGCGATTGCGATGAACGGCAGCTTGACGAAAGTCGCACTGACACGCACGCGGCCGGCGGTGGCAACCGCCGGCCGCGCTCTGTCGATCGCGGGTTGCGCGCTTCTGCTCATGGCTTCCCAGCAAGCTCTCGCTACGGGCGATTTCGTTGACCCCCGCTCGATAACGCCACCGGCGGCCACCGGCGAAGTGCCTGAACCGGAGGATTATCGCACGGACGGCTACCGCATGCCCGTGCCCAAAACCCTGAAAGGCGCCGTCGTCATCGATGCCGACCGGGCGGAAGGTCTGTTAAAGGAGCAGGGCGCCGTTTTCATTGACGTCTACCCGCGCGCGCCCAAGCCGGCGAACTTGCCGGCTGGAACCGTTTGGCGCGATCCCGCCCACGCAACCATCGCCGGAACGAATTGGATGCCGAACGTCGGTTACGGCGTTCTGTCGCCGGATTTCGAGAACTATTTCCGCACGCGGCTAGAGGCTCTGACGGGCAACGACAAATCCAAACCCATCGTGTTTTTCTGCTTGAAAGACTGCTGGATGTCTTGGAACGCCGCCAAGAGAGCGATCTCCTGGGGCTACTCGTCCGTGATGTGGTTTCCTGAAGGGACGGACGGCTGGCAACTGATCGGCAATGATCTCGTCCCCGCAACGCCGTTGCCGTGACGAGAGCCGAGAAACGACAAAGGCCCGCGAGCATTGTCTGATCGCGGGCCTTTCCTTTATCGAGCCGAATAGGGCCTACTTCGACATCTTCGATCGGATATGGCGGGTCAATTCGAATAGCCGTTCTTCGAGAACCTGGGGCAACTCGCAGGCAATGGGGATATTCGACTGCCGCTCCTGGAAGATCCGGCCGGCCCAATACAGCTTCTGTTCTTCTTCGCTTTCGGGAACGGCAGAGGTATCGTCGACGACGATATCGCCCTTGAGTTTGGCGATGTCCACGCCCTGCTGTTCCAGTTCCTCAGCCCGCGCTTTCTGCGAGCGCTGGTACTTCTCGATACCGCTGATGATACCGCGGCGCTGCGTGTTCATCTTGTCGAAGAGACCATAGAACAGTTTTGAAAGTTGGGCATCGCGATCGGTTTCCGGCACCGCGGCCGCGAATGCGTCGATCTCGGCATTCGCCTTCTCGATCGGCAACCGCCGGGACGACAGCTTTGTCACCAGAGCGGGCAGCTTATCCTCACGGAACCAGTCCTTGTATTGATCCAGCGGGGGACCGTCCCAGATGGCCGTCACGGAGAGGTTCTCAACCTTCTTCTGAACGCACGGCCAGTCGGGGTTCTTGGGATCGACAGCAGCGACGGCAGCCGAGGCCAGCACAAGACCGCCCGCCGCCAAGAATACGGCCGCTTTCATGGTCTGATGCATCATCACGAACGCTTCCTTCCCGGTTATGATTTTCTTTGTCAGACGGCTGATGCCGCGCTGCTTCCCATGTGGGTTCTAAGGTTTCAAGAGCAAACAATATTACGGATCGGTTAGCCTGCGTTTCCTCCGCCCGGTCCGCCGCGCCGGGCGATCAGGCCCTTGGAAGGATTGTAGGCAAACACCGCTGCGCCGAGGAAGGCGATCGTGCAGACCACCACCACCACCAGATGGGTCAGGTCGAGCAGTTCGCCTGATGCCAAGGGAACGAGGACGCCGTCCAAGCTGATGCCGGGTTGGACCGGCGTCATTGTAGGATCGATCTTGGCTCCGACTTCACCATAGAGGGCAAAGCGGATCAGTTCCACGGCGTGCGTGAAGGGGTTGAACCGGGCGATTTCGTAGAGCAGGGGGCTACCCTCGCGAATGCGCCAGAGCGGGTAGAGCGCGGAGGACGCGAAGAACATCGGGAAGATCACGAAGTTCATCACGCCGGCGAAGTTTTCGAGCTGCCGTATCAGGGACGACATCAGCAAGGCGAGGGCTCCCAACATCAGGCCGGACAGGATTAGAGCCGGCAGCACGGTGAAGTAGCCGTACCAAGGTGGAATGATGTCCCAGAAATAGGCGATTGCCAGGAAGGTGTACGCCTGCAGGACCGCCACGGCGACGCCGCCAATCAGCTTGGACAAGAGCAGGAACGAACGCGGGAAAGGCGCCACCAGAAGTGTCCGCATGGCGCCGGTTTCCCGGTCATAAACCATGGACAGAGACGACTGCATCGCATTGAAGAGCAGGATCATGCCGATGAGCCCCGGCGTGATGAACGTCTCATACAACACGTATGTCGTGTAAGGCGGGATGATCGAGACGCCAAGGACTTGACGGAATCCGGCGGCGAAGATGAAGAGCCAGACGAGCGGACGAACGAGTGCAGAGAAAAAGCGCTCTCGCTGGTAGAGGAAGCGCAGAACCTCCCGCCATA
This sequence comes from Hyphomicrobium sp., assembly GCA_025458125.1. Classification (GTDB taxonomy): domain Bacteria; phylum Pseudomonadota; class Alphaproteobacteria; order Rhizobiales; family Hyphomicrobiaceae; genus JAGVSR01. The sequence continues at coordinate 14,671 of JALOTA010000034.1, read as the reverse complement.
CGATGCCGCGGAAGCAGGCGAAGTAGGCACCGGCTCCATGTTTTGCCGGAGCGCTGATGTCCGCGCTGCGAATAGGGGTATCCACGTTCATGCCGCCTCCGCGGTCTCGTTGGTGCCGGTCATGGACCGGAAGGCTTCGCGAACGTTCGGCTTGCCGGAGGCTGTCAGAAGTCCGGGCACCGATCCCGAATACAGAATGCGGCCCTTGTGAAGAACCACCACGCGGTCGGTCGGAGCGATCTCGTCGATGAGATGCGTCGCCCAAAGGACGCCCATGCCTTCTTTCTCGACCAGACCTCGTACGATCGACAGCACGCTTTCGCGCGATCCGATGTCGAGGCCAACCGTCGCTTCGTCGAGAAGCAGAAGTCCGGGGCGGTGGAGCAGGGAGCGGGCAATTTCGACGCGCCGGGCCTGCCCGCCGGAGAGATTGCGAACCTTTTCGTGGGCCCTGTCGGCAAGCCCAACGATCGAGAGCGCAGCGGCCGCCCGCTTCTTGGCCTCCGCCTTGCGGATCCCGTGAAGCGCCGCGTGATAGTTCAAGTTCTGATCAAGTGTCAGGTCGCTGTCGAGCGTGCGGCTTTGAAAGACAACCCCGAGCCGCTGCAGCGCCGCGGTCGGCTTGCGGCGGACATCGTTGCCGAGGATGCGGATCTCACCCGAAACATTGTCGTAGAGCCGCGTAATCAGTGCAAACAGCGTCGACTTGCCCGCGCCGTTGAGGCCGAGCAGCACCGTGAACGACCCGCGAGGCACATCGAGCGATACATTGTCGAGTACCTGCTTCTCGCCGAAGCGATGGCTGACACCACTGACTTCCAGCGCGTCAGCCGCGGACGAGCCCCCGGCACCGTCTTGTTTGGGAGTGGTCGACAAGGACAACCTCGCTTTTCAATCCGTAGCGTTCTTCGTGGCAGGTTAAGCAGAACGCACAACCCCGGATGTGATTACTTCGCCTCACCGCCTGCATCCGGGGCGCCGGGTGTGATGCCGGAGACCACGCCCCAGGGATAGCGGCCCGTCTTGATCGACTTGATCGGCTTTTCGGAATCGACGTCGATCACAGTGACGTCGTTGGAAGTTCCATTCGTCGTGAACAGGAGTTTGTAGTCCGGCGTAAAGCCGAGGTTCCAAACCCGCTGTCCGACAAGAATGTACTTCTCGACTTCATACGTCTTGGCGTTGACGACCGCCACCCGGTTTGCGGGGCCCAGTGCAACGAACGCCTTGGAATTGTCCTTGTTGAAGCGAACTCCGACCGGCTGGATCGCGTCCTTCGTGATCCCCTGGATCTCGAAGTTAATCTTGTGCGTGACTTTTTTCTGGGCTGGATCGATGACGCTCACAGTCCCGCCGATCTCCGCCGAAACCCAGACTTCCGAACCATCGCTCTTGAATTCGGCGACGCGCGGACGGTTGTCGACGAGAATGTTCTCGACGTTCTTGAAGCCGTCGGTGGTGATGAAGTGCGCCATGTTCGTCGTTTCCGACGTGTTGACGAGGAGTTTGCCGTCGGGGCTCATGCCCATGCCTTCCGGCTCCACCCCGACAGGGATGTCGGTGATGATCGTACCCTTCTGGATGTCCACCACCGTGACGAGATTATCGTCCTCGTTGGACACGTAGAGAGGATTGCCGGAGGTGTGCAGGATCGGCAGCTCCGGGTCGGGACCCGATGGCAGATCCTTCACCAGCTTGTAGGTTTCCGTATCGTAGACCTGCATGCGGTTGTCGTCAGAGGTGGCGACGATCACCCATTTGCCGTCCTTCGACAAAATGATTCCACGCGGGCGGTTGCCCGTCTTGATGGTGTGTACGACCTCGAGCTTCTCGCTGTCGATCACGGAAACCGTGTTTTCCTTCTCATTGGAGACGAACACCTTGTAGCCGGCGGATGCCGGGCCCGAGGCCGCGGCAAGAGAGGTCAAGGCGAAAGCGGCGATGGCCGCGGTGCTCTTCGGGAGCGTCATGGTCGATCCTCTGGCGGAGTGAGAGTTGGGTCGGGAGTGGTTGGCCGGCGGACGGGCCGCTATTTCTGATACGCCCGGCATTTCGTTTCGGGCTTGTCGATGCCGAGCGTATCGAGTTCCGTATACTGGTGCAGGAAGCCGGGCTGAGGCGAAACGGTGACGTGCATCTTGCCTGTGGCCAGAACGACCGGCTGGCGCAGCTGACCATTCCATGACCGATAGGTGAGCTTACGGCCCTTGAATGCCGCCAACTCGAAATCCGGCGATAGCATGTACTCGATGAGAGCCTTGCGTTCGGTCGATTGCTTGCGCGTCGCCGCCTCGCCGATCGAGCGGACAGCCATCCACGCATTGTAGTCGAGCGGTGTCATGTTGCGGCCCGCCAGGCGCTTGAACCGGTTCTGAAATTGTGTGCCTCCCCAAAGTTCGATCGCGGCATGCCAACTGGTCGGAAACAGGCCGGCGCTGCCGGCCACGGGCCTGGCGTCCCAGGTGCGATAGGGGAAGTAATCGCCGAACAATTCGCCCTCATCCACGACGATGAGAATGTCGTGCGGCGGTAGCTTCTGGGTGAATGTCGGAATCTGCTGCTGGATCTGCTCGAAGCCGCCGTCGGAGCGTCGGCTGCCGGGATCGTATTTGAACTCCCGTTCCTCCACGATCTTCATGCCGAAGCGCTGGGCTGAGCGCCGGTAGGCATCCGCAAGCGCCTTGTCTTCGGCGGACGGGCCGACCACGAGCACCCAGGTGCCCCACCGCTTCCATGCGAGATATTGCGCAAGCGCGTCGGCAAGCATCGTTCGCGAAGGAGCGGTGTGCTTCAGGTTCGCGCGGCAGTCTTCTTCACGAATATTCTCGTCGGGCGCCGATACATTGAAGATCACCGCATCGAGCCCCTTGAGAGCGTCGGCGAGTTCGATGGTCGGCTTGGCGTCGAGGTCGGAGATGATGAAGCCGATCCCACCTTCCGCGCGCTTCTTGGCTTCGGCGATAAGCTCGGCCGGATCTTCGCTTTCAATGAGTTCGAGAGCAAAGTTCTGCTTCAGGAACCGCCCGGTGGTATTGTTGTCGTCCACGGCGAGCCGCGCACCGGCTAGGCCGTTGTCTTTTGGAGGCAGGTCGAGCAGTGAGAGAGGCGGAAGCCGGTTGGGCCGGAGTTGCCGCACCATGAGGATCGAAAGCGTTTCGACGGCCGGATCCTCGTTCGCCGCAGGAGCGTTCTCGGAAGGGGCAAGGCCGGGTGGAGCGCCGGCTTGCGTTGGAACGGGTCCGGTCAGTACAGCGGCGCCGGCGATAAGGGCGGCAGCAAAACCTAATCGCCGCGACACCGCACAACGCTGAGATCTAACGACAGACGACGTCGGGTTCGCCGGGTCAAGGACAGGGCACGCTACGGTCACGAGGCATTTCCATTTTGTTACTTTATATCGTACTGAAATCGCCATCGGGCCCTAAAAGTCAAGGCAAAGACGTCATGGGTAGCGGGAATGTTATAACATTTGAAGCTGGACCTCAGCGGTATCCCTCGCAATCTGCGCAAGCGATTGCCACGTTTAGATTGAACAACGATAAGCGCGCGGCATGGCCGGGATGTCCGGCTCATTGCGGCGCAACCTCCTGGGAGCTGAAATGATAAGGTTTTTTGCGGCATTGCTTGTTGCCGGATCGGCAATGGTGAGCATGTCCGCGGCGGCTTCGGCCGGCCAAAAGACGGTGGTGCTCCCCTTCGACCTCGTTCTGCAGAAAAAGGAAGAGGACTTCTATATCGGTGCGGGCAAGCCTTCGCCCGCGGAACAGGCGCGCCTGAAGTCGATCAATGACGAGCTTCGCGGGATCCTCGCGGCGGACGGCCAGCACCAACTGATCGACACGGCGCCTATCGCCACGGAGATCGAGGCGGCCGCGCCGATCGTCGATTGTAACGGCTGTGAAATAGATCTCGCCAAGAAGCTGAACGGCGAGGTTCTCTATACGGGTATCGTCGACAAGGCATCCGATACGCTGCTCAACATGCGGATTATGGAAACCGACGTTCAGACGGGGCAATTGAAGCGTGCCGGCAACGTCGTCATCCAGGGCAACACCGACGACGCATGGCTGCGGGGCGTGCGCTGGCTGATGAAGAATAAGCTTCCGGCCGTCGGTACGGGGGATCAGAAAACCGAGGCCGCTCAATGATCATCACTCGCCGCGCAATCCTGGCTTCCGGATTGGGCATCGCAGCCGCGGAAGGGCTCGGCAGGCTCGCCGGACCTGCAGCGGCGTGGGCCGAGACGCGAAAGCTGCGCGTGGCCTCCGTCAAGTTCGGAACGCTCGCGTGGCTGCTCGAAACCATCAAAGCAGAAAAGCTCGATGTAAAATACGGCATCGAACTGGAGATCGTCGAAACGGCCACCAACCAGTCCAGTCCAGTAGCGCTTTATGGCGGCAGTGCCGATGTCGTTGTGACCGACTGGCCCTGGGCGCTGCGCCAGCGCGCGATGGGGGAAGCGGTCAAGTTCGCACCGTTCTCGGGCGCTCTGGGGGCGGTGATCGTTCCGGCCGACAGCCCCGTCAGGAGCCTTGCCGAGTTGAAGGGCAAGAAACTCGGCGTCGCCGGGTCGTCGACGGACAAGAGCTGGTTGTTGCTGAGGGCGCACGCCAAGCAGGAGCTGGGCGCCGATCTTGCCGATCTGGTTCAGCCTCAGTACGGCGCCGCACCGCTTCTGGCCGAGCAATTGAAGGACGGACGCCTCGACGCGGTCTTGAACTTCTGGACGTTTACCGCACGCCTTGAGGCTCAAGGCTTCCGTCGCGTTATCTCGATTTCGGACGTTATGACAGCCCTCGGCATCGATCCCCAGCCAGCGCTCGTCGGATTTATCTGGAAGGAAAGTGCCGAGGCCGAGCTGCTCCCGGCCATCAACGGCCTGCTCGCCGCCGCGAAGGAAGCAAACGAGCTTCTTGCCCAGTCCGATTCACCCTGGGACCGTCTGCGGCCGATGATGAAGGCCGTCGATGACAAGGAATTCCAGGCCTTGAAGGCCGGCTACCGGGCCGGCATTCGAGGCTACTGGAGTGAAGCCGACATGAAGTCGGCCGAGAAAATCATGAATATCCTGCTCGTGTCCGGCGATGCCGAGTTGGCCGGCAAGGGCACGCGCTTCGATCCCAAGGCGTTCTATGCTCCCGGCGCATAAGTCGTTGTCCGCAGGCGCGGCAGCCGAGCGGCTGCTCTGGACCGTGGCGTCGCTTGCGACGTTCGTGGCCTTGTGGGCGCTCGTCGCGGCCATTTCCGATAGCCGGCATCTACCGGGCCCTGGCAAGGTGCTCGAGGTGCTCGGTCAGGAAATGGCAAGCGGAGCCCTGTGGACCAACATGTCGATCACGCTTGTCCGCGTGGCGTGCGCGTTCTTTCTCGCCATGCTGATCGGCACGATGATCGGCTTGTTCATCGGCTCCTACCGGCGCGCCGATCAGTTCTTCGACAGCTGGCTGGTCCTTTTTCTCAATCTTCCCGCCCTCGTCATCATCGCCTTGTCGTATGTCTGGCTCGGCACGACGGAACTGACCGCCATCATGGCGGTCGCAATCAACAAGATCCCCAACGTTGCCGTGCAGATGCGCGAAGGGGCACGTCAGTTGTCCCGCGATCTTTCGGAAATGGCGGAGGTCTATAATTTCGGAACCTGGAAGACGTTACGGCACGTCACGTTCCCGCAGTTGGCCCCGTTCGCCGCGGCTGCGGCGCGATCGGGGCTGGCGCTCGTCTGGAAAATCGTTCTCGTCGTCGAGGCTCTCGGTGGCCACGCGACAGGCGTCGGACATCAGATCCATGCCGCCTTCAGCAACTACGATGTTCCGACCATTCTCGCCTATGCCCTGGCCTTCATTGTCGTCATTCAGGCCGTCGAGTTCGGCGTGCTGCAACCTCTCCAGGCGCGGGTGAACAGATGGCGCCGGTGAGACCCGACGAAGGCCGCGCGGTGCGCGTCCGGGTGAAGCGCAAGACGTTTCCGGCCATTGGCGGCCGTGACGAAAACACCGTACTGCGCGACGTCGATTTCGAAGTGAGCCCGCGGTCGTTTGTCGTGCTCACCGGACCGTCCGGCTGCGGGAAGTCGACGCTGCTCAACATCGTTGCCGGCCTCGATCGCGATTACGACGGTGAGATCGATCTCGGTCCCGGCAAGCCGCGCATGACGTTCATTTTCCAGACGCCACGGCTGCTCCCGTGGCGAACCATCCGCGAGAACCTGATGCTGTCGTTGCCGGATGGCGACCCGCGGCAGAACAATGTCGATGCCATCCTCGACCATGTCGGACTTTCGGAGGCGAAAAATGCCTATCCGGAACGGACCTCTCTCGGCATGCAGCGCCGGGCTTCTCTCGCCCGCGGCTTCATCCAGGAGCCGGACATCCTGCTCATGGACGAACCGTTCGTGTCCCTCGACGACCCGACGGCACATGCGCTTCGGGAATTGCTCGTCGATCTGTGGAACAGCCGGCCGACCACGGTTCTGTTCGTGACGCACGATCGCAAGGAAGCCGTCATGCTCGGCACCCGAATCTTGCGCCTCGTGCCGGGCTCTGCGAGTATTGCAGCCGACGAGACCGTGCGCTTGAGCGCGTCCGACCGCTCCGACAGGGAGAAGGTGCGAGCGGAACTCGAGCGGATTTTCGATAGCCCCGAGGCGGGCGCTTCAAAAGGTTGACGAGAAGATGCCGGCCGGCAAGCCCGGTCGCCCGCTATTCCTGGCCAGCGTCGTCAGCGCGGCTGAGGCAACGGCCGCATTGGCCGCGGGCGCCGAAATCATCGATTGCAAGGACCCGTCCGCCGGTGCGCTGGGAGCGCTGCCCCACGAAACGGTGCGTTCGATCGTGGAGACCGTCGCCGGCCGGGTTCCCGTCAGCGCGACCATCGGCGATTTGCCCCCCGATCCGCATCGCTTGTGCGCCGCAGCTGCCGGCATGGCGGCAACGGGCGTCGATCTCGTCAAAGTCGGTTTCTTCGCAGGCGGTGAGCCCGAGGCGGCGATTGCCGCACTCGGCCGCTCGGACATGGGACGCGTGCGACTCGTCGGGCTACTGCTCGCCGACCGTGACCCCGACTTCGGTCTCGTCGAGGCCATGGGGAGGGCGAGGTTCGCCGGCGTCATGCTGGACACCGCCACCAAGGACGGCCGGGCGCTGCCCGACGTGATGCCGCGCCGGGACATCGGCCGCTTCATCGCGTCCGCACGCACCACCGGTCTGTTCGTGGGCCTTGCCGGCGCGCTTCGGGCCGAACACATCGAAATGCTGGGCGAACTGATGCCCGACCTGATGGGTTTCCGCGGCGCCTTGTGTTCTGGCAAGCTGCGGGAAGGGCCGTTAGAAGAGGGCGCTGCGCGGGCCATCGCAACCGCCCTCGCGTCACTCGGGCGCCGTTCGGCCGCCCGCCATGCCATCCTCGAGGCCGCCCCATGACCGACCGCCGCAAAGGCGACGCTGTGATGCATCCCGTTCCGCCGGCAGTGCCCCACACCGGCGACAAGATCTTCGTCAAGGAGTACGTCAAGGACGCCAACATCGGTGTTTATGCCGAGGAGAAGGGCGTTACCCAGCAGATCCGCCTGACCGTGGATGCCTTTCTGGCGCCGGGGATCGTATCCACCGTCGACGAAATGGTCGAGGTTCCCTCCTACACGGAAATCATTGACGCCATCGATCACATCATCGGCCGCGGCCACATCAACCTCGTCGAAACGTTGGCCGAGGAAATCGCGGCCATGCTGCTTCGCGATCACCGCATCGGCGGCGTGCGCGTCCTGATCGAAAAGCTGGAACGCGGCCCCGTGCGCGGCGTCGAAATCTATCGCACGCGTTCCGCCTGATGGCGCAGGCTCCGGTTGTCGTGAAGATTGGCGGCAGCCTGCTCGACAGTGGCCGCCTCTCATCCATTCTCGACATCTTCGCAAAGCGGACGCGTCCCGTCATCGTCGTGCCGGGTGGCGGAAAATTCGCCGATCATGTCCGCCGTTCGCAGGTCGAGCATGGCTTCGACGATGCCTCGGCCCATCGTCTTGCGCTTTTCGCCATGCATCAGATGGCCAACGTGATCGCGGCCCGTTCGCCACATTTTGCGCCCGCCTCCACCCGCGAAGAAATCGGGCTGACCGGCGTTAACGGCCTTGTGCCGGTCTGGCTTCCATCGGCCATGGCGGGCGCGGATACCACGATCCCGAAAACCTGGGACATGACATCGGATAGCCTCGCGGCGTGGCTGGCTGCTGCACTCGGTGCGCCGGAAGTCGCGCTGGTGAAATCCTGTGCCGTGGATGCCTCGGCCGGCCTCGAAGACCTCCGCGCCTCCGGGATCGTTGACCCGTTGTTCTCAGGCTACGTGAACCGGCATGCTCTGCGGTGGTCCGTCATAGGTGCCGGCGACGAGGCCCGCCTAATTCGTCTCGTGGCCCCGCCGGGTGACGTTGGTTGACTTTTATGCATTCCCCTTATCGACGCAGCTCAAACCCCGTGATAGGGCCGAAGCCATGGCAAAGACTGTAAAATCACCTCGCTGGGGTTGGGCGCTGACGGGCTCCGGACACTTCGTCAAGGAGACGCTCGCGATCATCAAGCAGCTCTCCGATCTCGATCTCTTCCTGTCGTCGGCCGCGGAAGAAGTGCTGAACATGTACAAGCAGGATCTCGTCTTGCCGGAAGGGACGCGCATCTACAAAGACCGCACCGCCAGCGCCGCTCCCGTCGGCAACTTCTACTACGGCGTCTATCACACTTTGATATTGGGCCCTGCCACATCCAACACGGTGGCCAAGTGCGTCTATGGCATCTCCGATAATCTGGCGACCAACGTGTTCGCGCAGGCCGGCAAGTGCCGCGTGCCCGCGATTGTTTTCGCGTGCGACACGGCTCCCGTGATGGACACCGAGGCGCCGAAGGGAATGGTGAAGGTTTATCCGCGGCGGATCGACCTGGAGAACACCGAACGGCTTAAGACGTTCGAGGATACGACAGTGGTCGAAACGATCGACGAGTTCGAACGGGCAATCGATGCGCGGCGGCAATGGCTGAGCGGCTCCTCTTCCTGACCGGGCATCTGGCTGAACCCCGCCTCGTCGAGACGATCAGGGGGATCGGGCTCGAGGAGGGGAGTTGGCAGGTCCGCAACATCGGCATCAAGGTCGCAGCCTTGATGACGGATGCGATCATTCGCAATCGCCTGAAAGGCCCGATCGACGCCGATCGCGTCGTTTTGCCCGGCCGCGTCCGGATGGATCTGGATGCCCTGAGCGATCACTACGGCATGCCGTTCGTTCGTGGTCCTGATGAACTGATCGACCTTCCAGCCTATCTCGGCAAAGACGGCAAGCCGCCCGACCTCTCCCGGCACGACATCAGGATTTTCGCCGAGATCATCGACGCCCCGGGGCTCGGCCTCGATGAAATCGTGACGCGGGCGCTGACCTACGCGGAGAAAGGGGCCGACGTGATCGACATCGGCTGCCAGCCCGACGTGCCGTTCCCGCACTTGGAAGAGGTGGTTGCGACGTTGAAGGCACGCGGCCTGAAGGTCAGCGTCGATTCAGGCGACGTGTCCGAACTGGCGCGCGCGGCACGGGCCGGAGCAGATTTTGTTCTTTCTCTCGATGAACATTCGCTCGATGCGGTCGAAGGAACGGTGTGCGTGCCGGTGCTGGTGCCCAAACCGCACGGCGATCTGCCATCGCTGCTTCGTGCGATCGACAGGGCGCGGCAGAAGGGAATCCCGCACATCGCCGATCCCATTCTCGATCCGATCCATTTCGGCTTCACGGCATCGATCGAGCGTTACGCGGAGTTGCGCCGCCAACGGCCGGACGTTGAGATCCTGATGGGGACCGGCAATCTCACAGAGCTGACCGATGCCGACACGCAGGGTCTGACAGCCGCGCTACTGGGTATCGCCTCCGAATTACTCATCCGGAACGTGCTGATCGTTCAGGTGTCGCTGCACACCCGCCGGACAATCGAGGAACACGATGCCGCTCGCCGGTTGATGTTTCGGGCGCGCGAAGATCAGTCTCTGCCCAAAGGTCTCGGGGGAGGACTTCTTTCACTGCACGATCTGGTTCCCTACCCCGCGAAGCCGGATGAGATCGCTAAGTGGGCGAAGGAGGTTCGCGACCTCAATTTCCGCATCGAAGCAGCCGAGGACGGCATTCACATCTACAACCGGGATGGCCATCACGCAGCCGCCGATCCATTCGAACTCTATCCAAAGCTCGGTGTCGAGACAGACGGCAGTCACGCGTTCTATCTAGGCTATGAACTCGCTAAGGCCGAGATCGCGCGGGCGCTGGGCAAGCGCTATGCGCAGGACAATCCGCTCGATTGGGGCGTGGCGGCCGACAGGAAAAGCGAGGATCTGATCCGGCACGCGCCGGAGGCCTCGACGGTCACAGCCGCCCGCGAAGCCAAACGCAGAGCTCAGAAGGAGAGGCGCGATGCCGAGGATCGTCGAAACGATCGTGACGACCCTGAACGCGACGGGTGAAGCGCATATCGCTCCCCTCGGTCTGATAGACGACGGAGACACGGGCTGGATCGTCGCCCCGTTCCGTCCGTCCCGCACGCTCGAAAATCTGCTGAGCAATCCCTTTGCCGTCGCCAGTCACACGGATGACGTGCGCGTTTTCGCCGGATGCATCACGGGGCGGCGCGATTGGCCGCTCGTACCGGCCGACATGGTCAACGGCGTGCGTCTCTCCGCGGCGGTGTCGCATTGGGAACTGAAGGTCGATCGTCTCACCGACCATGAGCAACGCCCGCGCTTTCACTGCCAGATCGTCCATGCGGCCGCCCATCGTCCCTGGACGGGCTTCAACCGCGCGCAGGCGGCGGTGCTGGAGCTGGCCGTGCTTTCGACGCGTCTGGGAATGTTGCCGCCGGAGAAAATCGAAGCCGAACTGAAATACCTGCAGATCGCCATCGACAAGACGGCCGGCGATCGCGAGCGCGAAGCGTGGGACTGGCTCATGCAGCGCGTCGAGGCGTGGCGAGGCGGCGACGCGGCGGCAATCAAGAAGAATTAGGCGGCCAATGCGAAGGCGCGCTCCCGGGCCAGTAGTTCGCGTTTGCGGTCCAGGCCCCACCGGTAACCGGCAAGCGATCCGTCGCCGCGAATGACACGATGGCAGGGGACGAGCACGGCGACGGGATTTGCCGCGCACGCAGCCGCGACCGCCCGGACCGAACGAGGAGCACCGATCGCGTTGGCGATGTCGCGGTAGGTTGGGGTCTCACCGGCCGGGACGGCTCGCAGCGCGTTCCATACCCTTTGTTGAAAAGAGGTCCCTCGCAGATCGAGCGCAATGTCGGAAGGAGATGACGGGTCCTCGATCGCCTTCAATACGGCCCCCATCACAGGGGCAATGCCAGAGCCACCCGACACCAGAGTCGCATTTGGAAATCGCTGTCTGAGATCGCTCAGCAATTCGGCCCCGCTCTCGCCGATGAGCACGGCCACGACCCCGCTATCGCCCGTCGCGACGAGCAGCATTCCTATGCAACTGGGAGACGTTGAGAACTCTAGGCGGTCGCGGTTCCGGTGGGACATGACGCACCTTTCAAGCGTGTAGAATCTGATCGTCGCGAAAGGTTATACATGGGCGTTATCCATGATTGGAAGCCACGGGCCAGACCGCGCTCCCCGTCAGGATTAGATTGTCTGATCGAAATCATAAATAGGAAAGACTTTACCTTATCGTCGGATGAGGTTAGGTCAGTCGTCTGAGAGCCCGCCGCCTTCCCGATTTAGGAGACGTCATGAACGAGATCAGCAAGTGTCCGATGCACGGCGCGCCCGCACGGGTGACGTTTGCAGGCCGCACCAACAGGGATTGGTGGCCCAACCAGCTGAACTTGAAGGTTCTTCACCAGAACGCCCCGGCCGGAAATCCCATGGGTGCAGCGTTCAATTACGCTGTCGCGTTCTCGAAACTCGACTATCAGGCTCTGAAGCGAGACCTGACCGCGCTGATGACCGACAGCCAGGACTGGTGGCCCGCCGACTACGGCCATTACGGCGGCCTCTTCATCCGAATGGCATGGCACAGTGCCGGGACCTATCGCACGTCAGACGGGCGCGGCGGCGCGGGCAACGGCACGCAGCGCTTCGCGCCTCTCAACAGCTGGCCCGACAACGGCAACCTGGATAAGGCGCGGCGCCTGCTTTGGCCCATCAAGAAGAAGTACGGCAATAAGATCTCGTGGGCCGACCTCATGATCCTTGCCGGCAACGTCGCCATCGAATCCATGGGCGGCAAGACGTTCGGCTTTGGCGGCGGCCGTGAGGATGTCTGGGAGCCGGAAGAGGACATCTATTGGGGCTCGGAAGGCGAGTGGCTCGCATCGAGCGACAAGCCGGGCAGCCGCTACACGGGAGATCGCGTACTGGAGTCGCCGCTCGCCGCGGTGCAGATGGGGCTCATATACGTCAATCCGGAAGGACCCGACGGCAAGCCCGATCCGCTCGCTTCGGCACACGATATCCGCGAGACGTTCGCGCGCATGGCAATGAACGACTACGAGACGGTCGCGCTCACCGCCGGCGGCCACACGTTCGGCAAGACGCATGGCGCCGGCGACGCATCGCACGTTGGTCCTAACCCGGAATCCGCGCCGATCGAAGCACAGGGCTTCGGCTGGCTGTCCAACTTCAAGAGCGGCAAGGGTCGCGACACGATTACCTCCGGCCTGGAAGGCGCCTGGACTCCCCACCCGACGCGCTGGGACATGGGCTACTTCGACGTCCTGTTCCGTTACGACTGGGAACTCGTGAAAAGCCCGGCCGGCGCGTGGCAATGGACTCCGAAGAACATTCGCCAAGAGGATATGGCGCCGGATCCGGAGGATCCCTCCAGGAAGGTACCGATCATCATGTCGACGGCCGATATGGCCATGAAGATGGATCCCGCTTACGAAAAGATTTCGCGCCACTTCCACGCCAATCCCGGCGAGTTCGCGGACGCCTTCGCCCGCGCCTGGTTCAAGCTCACGCACCGCGACATGGGGCCGAGAGTTCGCTATCTCGGACCGGAAGTGCCCGCCGAGGAACTGATCTGGCAGGACCCGGTTCCGGCCGTGGACCACAAGCTTGTCGATGCCGGCGACATCGCGGCATTGAAGTCCAGGATTCTAGCGTCGGGACTGAGCACCGGCGATCTCGTCCGGACCGCCTGGGCTTCCGCATCCACGTTCCGCGGTTCCGATAAGCGCGGCGGCGCCAACGGGGCCCGCGTCCGTCTCGCGCCGCAGAAGGACTGGGCCGCGAATGAGCCGGAAAAGCTCAACAGCGTTCTGGCGCAACTGGAAGGGATCCAGAAGGCCTTCAACGAGGCCGCTTCGGGTGGCAAGAAGGTATCGATTGCCGACCTGATCGTACTCGCCGGCGGTGCCGCCATCGAGCAGGCGGCAAAGGCCGCGGGCTTTGCGGTCGAACTGCCGTTCACGCCGGGACGCACCGACGCCACGCAGGAGCAGACCGACGCTCATTCCTTCGAGGTGATGGAGCCGGAGGCAGACGGGTTCCGCAACTACGCCCGGGCGAAGTTCACGGTGTCCGCTGAAGAGATGCTGGTCGACAAGGCGCAGTTGCTGACGCTCACGGCTCCCGAAATGACGGTTCTTGTCGGTGGCCTGCGCGTTTTGGGCGCCAACCACGGCGGCTCCGCTCACGGCGTCTTCACTAACGCGCCGGGCAAGCTCACCAACGACTTCTTCGTCAACCTGCTCGACATGCAGACGGAGTGGAAGCCTGTATCGGATGCTGGCGACCTCTTCGAGGGCCGCGACCGCAAGACGGGTGCCGTCAAGTGGACCGGAACGCGCGTCGATCTGATTTTCGGTTCTAATTCGCAGCTCCGGGCGCTGGCCGAGGTCTACGCCGAGGACGATGCGAAGGAGAAGTTCGTTCGCGACTTCGTGGCCGCCTGGACCAAGGTCATGAACGCCGACCGCTTCGAACTGGCGGCCAAGGCAGCCGTTTGATCCTGCGGCCAACGGCTGGCAGCCGCCTCCCGTCCATCGACGTCCCGGATTGCAGTCGCGATCCGGGACGTTACTTTTTGAGGTCCGGAGTGTCACGGTCGGGGGCGGCGCCGCCGAAGCCGGACGGTCTGCACCCCCCGGACCGTTGCCGGCTAATTTTTTGCTTTGCCAAAGCGCCGATGTTGCCTAGTAATCGCGGGCTTCGGCGGACGTAGTTCAATGGTAGAACGGCAGCCTTCCAAGCTGCATACGTGGGTTCGATTCCCATCGTCCGCTCCATATTCCTTGCGCCTCCCGGCCCGGAAGCCCAATCGGCCAGCTAGGCGTTCGCTCTCAGCCCGCTCGGAGAGCTATGCAACAGTTGCGGGACCCGCTGTCCGTCACCGTCGCGTCTTCGGGATCTCTTCATTTGCGGAATGACGACACGAGCCAACACCTTGCGCAGTTGTCATGATACGCGGCGCCATTGGCCGCTGCCGCCGCGCTTGGGACTTGAACTCGCCAATCCAAGCCACTAGACACACGGCCGAACACGAATGCCGTCCCCACCTTGGGAGCGGTGCGTCGTGGCCCAACCAGGAACCGAGGACGAACGCCGATGGCGAAGGCAAAATTCGAACGGAACAAGCCGCACTGCAACGTAGGCACGATTGGTCACGTTGACCACGGCAAGACGACGTTGACGGCCGCAC
>JALOTA010000033.1 GCA_025458125.1 Hyphomicrobium sp. | reverse complement strand
GAAGCAGATGGAAGCCGAAGGCGTGACGTTCCACTGCGGCGTCCACATCGGCCGCGATATCAGCGCGCACGATCTCGAGAAGAAGCACGACGCGGTTCTGCTCGCGATGGGCTCGGAGCATCCCTTCGATTTCTTCGCCAAATCGGCCGGACGGAACCTGGATGGAATTCACTACGCCATGGATTTCCTGCCCCAGCAGAACCGCCGCGTTGCCGGTGAGAAGCAGCGCGCGCAAACGCGGGAGATTTCGGCGCGCGACAAGCACGTCGTGGTCATCGGCGGCGGCGACACGGGTTCCGACTGCATCGGCACGTCGTTCCGGCAGGGCGCAAAGAGCGTCACCCAGCTCGAGATCATGCCGAAACCTCCGGTGAAGGAGAACAAGGCGCTGTCGTGGCCGCACTGGCCCATGAAGCTGCGCATCTCGACCTCCCAGGCGGAAGGCGCCACGACCGAATTCTCCATTTCGACGACCGGCTTCGAAGGCGAGAACGGCGTGGTCCGCAAGCTGCACTACACCCGCATCGACAATAAAATGCAGCCGGTTCCAGGCAGCGAAGGCACGCTCGATGCCGATCTCGTGCTTCTGGCGATGGGCTTCGCAGGTCCGGTCGAGAACGACGTGGTGCAGGAACTCTCCCTGTCGGTCGTTCCGCGCGGCCGTTTCAAGGGCCTCGATGCCGACGAGCGGAACTACAAGTTGCCGGGCGACAATAAGCTTTTTGCTGCCGGCGACGTCCGCCGCGGCCAGAGCCTCGTCGTCTGGGCCATCCGCGAAGGCCGCCAGGCGGCGCACGCAGAATTATAGCCCCGGTCGCTTCCGGCTGGGCGGCCCCGATACCGGTCTTTCGCCGTTCCAACCTTGCCCCGGCCACGATCCGGCCTAATATCAATCCTGTGACACCCGTCACGACGGATCGTCAGTGAAAGGCATTCAAATGAACACCCCGCTCGAAATCACCTTCAAAGGTCTCGAGAAAAGCGCCGCGATCGAAGCCAAGATCGTCGAAAAGACGGCGAAGTTGGAGAAAGTGTTCGACAGGATGACCCACTGCCGCGTCGTCGTCGCGGCACCCAACAAGCACCACCACAAAGGCAAGTCCTACGAGATCAAGATCGACATCGGCATTCCTGATCACGCACCCTTGATCCTGTCGCATGAGAGCGCCGTGGGCGATGCGCAGGAAGATCTCCAGATCGCGTTGCGCGATGCGTTCGATGCCGCCAAGCGCCGCCTGGACGATATTGCCGAGCGGCTGAAGAACGGTGCGAAGTCGGAGCGCGGCCGCCGCCGTCCCGCTCCGCAGGAAGACTAAGGCTCGACCCTCTCCCGGCGCTTTGAAGCATTGACCGGATTCTTCGCCGCGTCGGCCGGAGGCAGGGAACTGCCGGTTTGCAACGGGCCGGCATCGGGCTTCAGCTGGATAGGCTCCGGCTCCGGCCGTGGCCAGACGAGATCGTCGGCCCTGCCCGGCCGTGGCGTGAGCCGCTCGCCCTTTACGAGCACCCGATAGTACGCCGACTGTGTCGGTGAGACCGACGAACGTCCCCGGCTGCCCGCCGCGGCCGACGAGGGCGGCGTGAAGGTGCTCATGACGTTCAAACCGGACGCCGTGCGGTCGACCAGCACGTCGCCGAGCTGTGACGCGCGGTCCGGGCTCTCCTTGCGCGTCACGAGCGCGACGACGGAGGCGGGAATGGCGGGACGGACGATATCGAGCGTTACGACTTCTTCGCGCCCCGTCGCCGTTACCGTTTTCAGGCTGATGCGGCCGTTGTCGGCGGGTTGATCACCTTGCGATGGCGCCGCCGGGGTGCCGGGTACGGCCGCTCCGGCCGACGCTCCCAAAGGGTCGCCCGCGCCGTCTGTGTTTTTGACCACCGCCTTGCCTGGGTTGATGCGGGCCTGCTCGTCGGTGCCGCCCAACAAGGGAACGCTGCGCGCGGCCTGTGCCTGCTTCAGATCGCGCCGCAGATCGCGCTCGATGAAATGGGCGAGCTTGCGGTTGCCAGCCATGGTGAAGTAGATGCCGTCTCCATCGCGGAGCTTGACGATCTTGCCCGTGAGATCAGGACCCCAGTTGCTGTAACCGCCGCCCTCGTCGAGAAAACCCGCATAGCTGTCAATGAACTTCACGCCGTTGAGGTAGGCGCGTTCGCGCAAGACCTCGTTCATCATCTGAACGTCCTCGTTGGCATCCCACTTGCGCACGTTAGGCAGGCCGACCAGGTACACCGCGATGTTCAATCGCTTCAGCATCTTCAAGAGACGATCGGCGCGCTGGCCGTATTCTGCCCTCCATTCCGGTGTTCCGACCGCGTAGCGCTTGCCCGAAGCGGTGCGCAGCGACACGCGGTCCCAGGCGCCGAGCATCACGGCGGCAACGGCCGGCGTATCCCGCTTGAGGTCTGCTTCGAGCGCCACGACCTTTTCGTCGTTGTCCGGCCTCATCAGTCCGTTGAGCATGATCGGCTTGGGCAGCACCTGTACGCGTGCATCCGACAGGAACGTCTCCTGCAATCCGTAGAAAAGCCCCTCCGCCAGATCGTCTCCGATCACGGCGATGGAATAGACTTCGCCCTTGGGAAATGGCGGCAGGAAACTTGCAGACGTCTCATCCTGCGCAAGCGCAGCGACCGCACCGGCGAACGGAGCGGCGCAACAGAGCGCAACGGCAATGATGAAGCGGCGAAACATCAGGCAGGAATCCGGCAGGTTCGGCACGCATTGTCGATGGTTCGCGGCATGGAAACAAGCCTCACCGGGCGGCGGCCGTTCGGCGGATGTGGTTCAATACCTCGTCGGATGGCCAGCAATCGACCTTGAGCCCGTTTGCGCGCTGATACAAGCCGATGACTTTGCGCGTGTTTGAACCGACCTTGCCGTCCACTTTTTCCACGTCGTACCCGGCCTTGCCGAGCCGTGTCTGTATTTCCTCGATCACTTTCGTCTTCTGCGCGCCCGTGCCGCCGAAGGCATGAACAAAATCCCCTTTCCCCGCGATTCGGTCGGCGAGGTGGCCGACGAAAACCGCGTATAGATCGGACATGTTATAGCGGCGGATGACCTTGTAGTTCTCGAACACCAGGAACGATGGACCGTAGGCTCCTGCGGGACTCATCAGGTAGGCCTCGACGGGCTGATACTTGGCTCCCCAGGGTTGCCCATCTGCCCGCTTGTAACCCATCTTCTGCCAATCGGCGATCGAGCGCGCCTGCGTGGGGCCTTCCAGACCGCAGTCCGAGGAAGCGGGAATGATCACTTCATAACCCCAGGTGACACCCCGCACCCAGCCCTTGCCGGCCAGTTGCGCGGCACCCGAAGCCAGAGCATCCCCGACGTTGCGGAAGATGTCCTTCCTGCCGTCGCCGTTCAAATCGCGCGCATGCGTGAAATACTCCGAAGGCATGAATTGTGTGAGGCCCACGGCGCCCGCCCACGAGGCCCGCATGTCGGACCGCGCGACGCCCGACTGCAGCATTTTAAGCGCTTCGATCAGCTCGTTACGGAACAGATCCTTGCGCCGTCCGGTCCACGCCAGGGTCGCCAGAACTTCAATGGCGTCGTGCGGCAGGACATGCTGCCCAAACGCCGTTTCCCGTCCCCAGATGGCCAGGATCGAATAGCGGTCGACGCCGATCTCGCGTTCGATTTTCTCCAGCTCCGCCCGGTGCTTTGCTTCGAGTTGCCGTCCGGTGGCCGCCAGCCGTTCCAAATAGGCTTCGTCGAGATAATCCTTCGGTGCCCGCGTGAACTCCGCTTGTCCTTTAGCGCCATCGGACGGCCGTCCCGGTAGGTCCAGATCAGGCAGCTTCAGATTGGGCTTCACACCCGCGAATGCCTTGTCGAACGTCGCACGCGAGACCCCGCCGGCCTTGGCCTCCGGCCAAAGCCCTTCGATGAACTCGGCAAACGGGGGCCTGTCGTCAGCCAGCGCGCCCGTGCACAGCGCGAGCAAAGCCAGGGTGGCGGCCAGGAAACTGCGGGCGAACAAGGTCACGGCGTCGGGTCACTCCATCGGATTCCCGCAAGATGCTGGAATTCGAGGCCCTTTTACGGCCCTTCGGCCCTCCCGGCCACTTTCCCCAGTGACATAAAAACTTCTGGAACAAAAAGTCGTTGGCTTGAAGGGGCGGAGGGGTGCCGGTAGCCTTCCGGTATTCCGCGCGTGCGTATCCGCGCCCTCCGTGTTCCCAGTAAAATCGAGAAATGAGGTAGGCGATGACCACGCTTCAGGCCGCCGCGCAGAACCAGTTGCGCCAGTTAGTTGAGCAGATCGAGCGTCTGGAAGAAGAAAAAAAGGCTCTGGCGGCTGATATTCGCGATAAATACCTCGAAGCGAAAGGCGTGGGCTTCGATGTCAAAGCCCTGCGTCAGATCGTTCGCATGCGCAAAAAGAGCCAGCAGGAACGCCAGGAGGAAGAAAGCATCCTGGAAGTCTATCTGCATGCGCTCGGTATGCTCGATGGGCAAGGCCCCACGGGCGGACTGCGGATGGAAGCCGCCGAATAAGGCAAGCGCTGAATCGGCCGGAAAGGCGCTCTCACTCGGGACGAGCGCCTTTTCTATTCGGCCGCCACTCCCTGTGCCTCTCGACGCTGGTGATCGCTGGTCCCGATGGTCTCTAGGGCGAGCCTGCCGCTATGCGGCAACGGCATTCACGCATTCGAGATTGGACGATGCCCGAGATAAGACCTATTCGGAGGTTTGGTGACTTTGCATCAGAGAAGCTGATCCGTGTCCGTCACACTCAAACAGTTGCGCTATTTCGATGCGTTGTCGCGCGAGCTTCACTTCGGCCGTGCGGCCGAGGCCTGCGCGGTCACCCAGCCCGCCCTGTCGATGCAGATCAACGAGTTGGAGCAGACGCTTGGGCTGACACTCGTGGAGCGTACGCGAACCGGTGTCCGCCTCACCCCGAAGGGAGAAGAAATCGCTCAGCGCGTTTCCCGTGTTCTTGGAGACGTCCGCGAATTGGTCGCGTTCGCGCATCATTCCAATCGTGTTCTGACGGGATCGCTGCGCTTCGGCGTTATTCCATCGATTGCGCCATATCTGCTGCCTCCGCTCCTGCCCCTGCTTCGCGATGCCTACCCTGATCTCGAACTGCATGTGCGCGAGACCCAGACGTCCCATCTCGTCGAGGAGCTTCTGGAGGGCAAGCTGGATGTACTCTTGCTGGCGCTGCCGATCCGTCATCCTGATCTTGAAGAGCACAAGCTATTCCAGGACCCATTCCTGCTTGCCCTGCCCAAGCAGCGTAAGTCGACAGGACGCCTGCGTGCCACCAAGGACATGATCGAGGGGGAGCGTCTTCTGCTACTCGAGGAAGGCCACTGCCTGCGTGACCAGGCACTCACCTATTGCAGCCTGAAGCAGGTCGATACCGTCAATACATTCGGTGCATCGAGCCTGGGCACCATCGTCGAGATGGTCTCCGCTGGCTTCGGGATCACATTGTTACCCGAGATGAGCCTCGGCACGGAAGAACGCGGCCGCGAGTTGACCGTAATCCGCTTCGCCGATCCCGAACCGTCGCGCAGCATCGGCTTGGTCTGGCGCGCAACGTCGCCCCGAAAGGATGACTTCCGGGAACTGGGCCGGCTCACCGTCGAGGCATGGCAGAAAGGACCGCTGGCTCAGGCGCGGCTCCTGCATGAAGTGAAGAAGAACGACAAGGACGTCAGCGCGGAGACGTCTTGACCTTGCGCTCGGCCAGCCCCTGCGGAGGCGGCTGCGTGCCCGCGAAGGCGTCGTCGAGCGCGGACAAATCGACAGCCTGCCCACGGAATTCCTTGGCAAACAGAAGCTGAGCGGTTTGCTCGCCGGGCCTCAGGCGCATCGGCAGGATGCGTCCTTCGTCGTCGATCATATCGAATGTGCGTGCCACGTTGGGGTGCACCATCCGCGCCAGGGCGGGATCGTCCGCCGAGGCCGTCTCCGTCAGCAGCGGCAGGATTGGGAACGGAGCGTAGGCGAGTTCCTCGGGGTGATCGTCGTCGAACGCCGGCGCGGCAACGAATGAAGCGGGCTGAGCCTCGAATCCGGAGCTCAGTTCGGTGACCG
Organism: Hyphomicrobium sp.; assembly: GCA_025458125.1. Classification (GTDB taxonomy): domain Bacteria; phylum Pseudomonadota; class Alphaproteobacteria; order Rhizobiales; family Hyphomicrobiaceae; genus JAGVSR01. The sequence goes on along the minus strand of JALOTA010000033.1, from coordinate 12,964 downwards.
CCGGCGGAGGCAAGCGCGCAGCAGCACGCTCATCCGTTGCCGGCAGAAGTGGCCGCACTGCCGGTGAATGTGCGGGAGCCGGCGTGGCGGTATCGGGCGGCCCAAGCGCGGCAAGCTTGACAAGATCGTCGAGGCGGGCGCGCTCCTGCGAAGTGGGACCCGGCGTGAAAATCGAGGAGCGTTCGACGAGTTGCGGTTCGCGCAACAGCTTCGGAGCTGGCTCAGCCGCTCTCGCCGTGGGGCGCTGTTCCGGTAGCGGCGGCAGCGGCAGCGCCGACGGAGACAGAGCGGCGACAATGGTCGCGGGCTGTTTCTTCTCCGGCCGCACAGCCGGTTTGGGTGCAGGGGGTACGGGCAGAGCTTCCTGCCCGGCCGCGGCCACAAGCACGCCCTTGTGCGGGTTCGAGCGGATATCGAAGAACTGGGCCACCTGTTGAGCAAGCTGTGGTTGACGGCGGCGCGCGACTGCCGAATCGCCGGGCTCAAGAGAACGGCCTTCGGCTGACATGTATTTCGACCGGCCTTTCGGGAACAGCAGGGCCAGTTCGTCGTGGGTCATGCGCGGCCACGAGCGGACGCGTGCCGTATCGACATGAACGAATGGGATCGCAGATGTCGGATAATACCCCACGCCGCCGCGCTCGCGGATCATTGCAGAATACCGCAACTGCCGGACGGGAATATCCGGAAAGTGGATGTCGATGGCCTTGCCGGTGATATGCTGGCTCTGGCTGGCCTGCCCGCCCACCGTCCTGCGCAACATTTCGTTGGTGCCGCTCGATCGATATCCGCTGATGATGTGAACCGGCTTCTGGGAACCAAGTTCGTTGTGCATTTCCCAGACGATGTCGATCGTGCCGGGGTCCATCTCGGTGGCTTTGTTCTGCCTCCAGTCGCGCAGGAACCAATTGAGCTTCTTCAAAGCCTCAGGGACGTATTTGCCGTCCTTCTTGTAGACGATCGAAATCGTCTCCTCGGTGTGAATGTGGTACATCCAGATCGTGCGCGTTTCCCCCGCCGCGTCCACATGGGCGCCCGTCATCGCTGCCGCGGCCAGAACCGTGGCAAGCCGAAAAGCTCTCACCCAAGTGGCACGTTCTGCGCCCAAGCGCCGGCTCCCAAAACCCCGGCTGCTGAAGGCAACCGGAAAAAGCAACACGTGCGCGCGTAACGCGCGCTGGCAAAAAGTCTTTTCGGAAGAGTTAACGCCGAACCCTTAACGCTTGGTAACTTTCGATTAAGGGCATTCCTGGGCATGGAGCGGGCCAAAGCACGGCGCTCCGCCGCCGTGCCCCCGGATTATGTGATCGCTGACGCAGGGCAGACATCGTACGTTTCCTTGAACACGGCCGGACGCGATTCTCATGCGATCTCTCGACGACGTTTTTTGCGCACTTTCGGGTTCCGCGTTCCGCATGCGCTTCCGGCTTGGTGCAAGGGAACAGGCCTACTTGGAGGATCAGGGGGCAGAGGAAATCGCAAGTCACGCGCGGCGCATCATTTGGGAGCGGCTTGGTCCGGCGTATCCCAGGAACGACGGCAAGCAGACCCCCATGCGCGGTCACCCGGTCTTCATTGCGCAACATGCGACGGCCACCTGTTGCCGGGGATGCCTTGCCAAATGGCACGCGATTCCAGCGGGCAGACCGATGGATGAAGCCGCTCTGAAGCACGCCGTGGCGGCGGTCATGAGGTGGCTTGGCGAGCAACCCCTGTCGCGGGTCGCATCGCCGGCTCCCAAGAGAGGCAAGCAGTTGAAGCTCGATCTTTAATGATCAGATGATGCTCTTCGCATAGAGATCGGTGCGCCGGTCGCGGAAGAAGCCCCAATCGGCTCGATAGCTCTCGACTAGACCGAGATCGAAGGTGTGGACCAGGATCCCTTCATCTTTCTCGCCAAAACTCTCGACGATCTCGCCGCGATGGTCGGTGATGAACGAGTGGCCATAGAACTTCTGCTTGGCGCCGTCGTTGTCTTCCAGTCCGATCCGGTTGGCCGCCACGATGGGCACGGCATTCGACACGGCGTGGCCCTGCATGGCGCGCTGCCACTGCAGATGCGTGTCGAGTGCCGCGTCGTAAGGTTCCGAACCGATGGCAGTCGGATAGAAAAGAACTTCCGCGCCCTGCAGCACCATCGCGCGCGCGCACTCAGGATACCACTGGTCCCAGCAGATACCGACGCCAATCCTACCGGCCTTTGTCTGCCAAACCTTGAAGCCGGTGTCTCCGGGCCGGAAGTAATACTTCTCCTGGTAGCCGGGTCCGTCGGGAATGTGGCTCTTTCGGTAGATCCCGAGCGCCGTGCCGTCCGAATCGACGATCACGATGCTGTTGTAATAGCGAGGTCCGTCCTTCTCGAAAATCGACACCGGAATAACGACGCCCAGTTCACGGGCGAGCCGCTGCATCGCAATCACGCACGGGTGCGTCTCTGCCGGATAGGCCGTGAGAAACCACTTCGGGTCCTGCCGGGTGCAGAAATAAATCCCCTGGAACAGTTCCGACGGCAGGACGATCTGGGCGCCTTTTTGTGCCGCTTCGCGCACGAACCCTTCCGTGCGCGCAATGTTGTTGGCCATGTCCTCTCCGTAGCGGGTCTGGATGCCGGCGACCGTGATAGAGCGGGGCTTTGCCATGGTTCAATCGCTCCTCAGAGGGGCTGCTGCTGCGTAATGCAGTGAAACGATCCGCCGCCGGCCATCCCCGAGCCGAGCAGGCCAATCGACGGCACGCCGACGACCGCGCGTCCAGGAAAGACAGAGCGCAGCGCATCCAACGCTGCCGCCTCGCTGGACGAACCGTACACGGGAACGACGACAACCCCATTTGCGATGATGAAATTCATGTGTGAGGCCGGGGAAATCTCACCAAGAGCATTGTGATAAAGGCCAACGCCAGGGATGCGGACCACGTCGAGTTTGCGGCCGTTTGCGTCGGTGGACCGCGCCAGGGTCGCGGCGATGGCATCGAGCACCTCTGCATTGGGATCGTCCGGCCCGCTGGCGGATTGGCAGACCACCCGTCCCGGTGAGACGAAGCGTGCGATGTTGTCGATGTGCCCGTCCGTGTGATCGTTCTTCAAGCCCTCGTCGATCCAGATAATCGACTTGGCATTGAAGGCTTTCTGCAGCGCCGCCTCAGCCTGTTCCCTGGTCCAGGCATTCCTGTTTGGATTGAGCAGCGTCTGCCGTGTGGTCAGAATAGTGCCCTCGCCGTCCTGATCGACCGCACCGCCTTCCAACACGAAATCGAACCGGATCAGCTTTGCACGCGCAAGCCGTGCAACGTCGTCTCCGACCGTCACGTCGTCGGGAAGTTCGTACTTGCCACCCCAGCTGTTGGTCTTGAAACGGAGCGCGACCAGTTCCTCGTTCATGTGCGCGAAGATCGGGCCGGTATCGCGAAGCCAGACATCGCCATAGCGTGCGGGAATGAGTTCGGCGAAGCTACCCACGGCTGCGGTTGCAGTTTCCTCTGCCTCAAGTCCGTTGACCAGCAGCCGAACGCGATTGCCGTGTTCCGCGAGCGCGCGAATGAGCCCCGCGATGTCCTTTCGCGGTGCCTCGAGATCTCCATTCCACTCGTCAGGGTCGGCGGGCCACGCCGTCCATATCGCGGTCTGCGGGGCCCATTCGGCCGGCACGGTCAGTGTGGAGTCGGAAACGGGGTCAGTCATCTCTGAGAAACTCGATGGCGGGTGACAAGGACTGAGGCGGTTTGCGACCCGCGCGGCACGAAGTCAAGGAACCGGCAGCGAGCATAGCGGAGCGGGGCGGGCTGCTCGGTTTCCACTGCAATGCCTGCGCCCGTGGCTTTTCCTACGCAGTTTACCTAAGCATCTGATCCAAGTTAGGAAAAAGTCCCGTTGCCGGCCGGCAACAAAGCGGAGCAAATGACCTTTTCCCTCGAAAAGTCGGGAACTTAGCACCATTGCGAGAGTCGATCGCGGCGCGTACCCCGGACTGGTGCTTGAGCACCGGTAATCGGGGAGCTATCGATGAAGAAGATTTTAGGCGCAGTACTGGCCGGCGGCCTGGGCGTGTCGGGCGCATCCCCGGGCCTTGCTCAGGAGACTCCGGCCGGGCAATCCGTGCCGCCATCGACCTCGGTTCCGGAGGTGGAGGTGCAGCAGACGGCGCCTCCCGCCGCGCAGCCGAAACCTGCCGCCGCAACCTCGAAGCCCAAGCCCACGCCGCAGCAGCAGGCGGCGCCGTCGGTCATCCCGGTGCCTCAAGCGCCGCCGGCTGACGCGGCGCCGCCTCAGCCATTTAACCCGGCGTCCGTGCTGCCAAACTCGCCCTACGGGTCGCCGGCCGCAGCAGGTGCTGCGGCCCGTGCAGAGCGGTCCGCGACCACTCCGGTCAACCCGACCCAGCTCATTCCCTCGAACCTCGAAGGGTTCTCCGGCGCAGCTACCAATTTGACGCCAGAGATTCTCTCGGAGAACGAACCCCGCAATATCAACGAAGCCCTGACGCGCGTGCCGGGCGTTACTGTCATCAACGACGACGCCAATGCTCAGCATGGCGGCATCGGCATTCGCGGTTCGCCGGCCCGCCGCTCACGCAAAGTCCTGGTCATGGAGGACGGCCACGCCAACAACCTTGCGCTATGGCTCGACCCGTCGGTGCACTACTGGGGCCCGATTGAGCGCTTCGAGAGCGTTGAAGTCATCCGCGGAACGGTCATCACGCATGGTCCGAACAACAACTTCGGCGTCGTCAATGCCCGCAACCTCTCCCCGTTTGGCCCCAACGAGACGGTAGTGAGCGGTGCCATCGGGTTTACCGAGACGGATCGGGGATTTTTCATCAACGAAGATGACGAGCGGGCGGACGGCGACGATCGCGTCGACCTCTCCTACCGTTGGCACGTCCACACGCGGCAGATGGTCGACAATGTCGGTCTCGTCCTGTCGTACACAGGTGCGAACGTGCAGGGCGCATGGGATACCGAACAACTGCGCTTCAACGACTTCTATGGCTCTTTGGGCTTCAAGGGTGCGAGTTCGGATCTTGTCGTCACGGCATCCTATGCCCGCCAGCGCGACAACTACGACGAGCAGAACTTCCTCGGTGAAGCGGAACTCGGCGAATTCGATGCCAGCGACGAAGACGCCGCCGTAGAGGCAGCCGAATTAGCCGCCGCCGGGCTTCGCGGATTCGCCGAGCAGCAGTTCGCAAACCTGAAGCATTGCAAGACGTGCTATGCTGGCGCATCTGGGCTGAACACCTACGCGGGCGACATCTGGCGCGGTCAGATCGTCCACAACGCCTACCTCGACGACGATACGACGATCACGAGCCGCATCTATGCGGGTTATCATTCCCGTGACCGGTATCAGTTGAACACCTTCGACGCCGATCCAAACGGAACTCCCGGTCAGGCTCCGATCTTTGATGATTCCGACATCGATGGTGAGAGCGAGCTGTTTTTCGGCGAAGATTCCATGTTCGGCCGACTGCGCACTTTCCGGCATATCGGCGCAGAACTCCGCGCCGAATGGGCCAACAGGAACATTCTGGGCTTCAACCAGGATATCCAGGCGGGCGTGCGCTACGAATACCAGGACATGACCAATCGCAATTTTATTGGCCGCGACAACGAAATCCTTGAGGAGGGCGACGAGCGCGGAGCGACGATCTTCAATCGCGAACTCGATGCCAATGCTGTCTCGGCCTTTGTTCAGACTAATGTTGAAGTCGCATCGGATTTCAACGTCGTGCCCGGCATACGCTTCGAATGGTATCAGGTCGGCCGCCGCAACAGCGTCGTGGCGCGCGAGGAAAGTGAAGCCGGTGGTTCGGACGACTGCCCGCCCGAATTCGGCGGGCAATGTCTGTCGGTCGACGGCATCGTCCTCAATCCTGATCCCGCCACGGAAAGCTTCGACAACTTTGCGGCTCTCCCGGGAGTCTCCTTTGCCTACACGGGTCTAAAGAATACAACCGTGTTCGGCGGCTACTTCCGTGGGCTTTCGACTGGGGTGCTGCGCAACGAAGACTTCCCTGTTGAAGACGAGATCGGAAACAACTTCAATCTTGGTTTCCGCTCCAACGCCATCCGGGGTCTCGACCTGGAAGTGGTCGGCTTCTACCAACTGCTTGAGAACTATCAGTTCGGTGCATCGTTCTCCGATACGTCCGACCGGTCGTTCGGCCGCGCGGATGAAGTCGAAATCAGTGGCGTCGAAATGTATGGACGCCTGAATTCACAAGCCTACACAGGCGGGCCGATGAACTTTTTTGCCGAGGCCAACTACACCTACTCGCGCGGCGTGTTCGAGGACCTCGTGACGCCCGACGGCGAGGACCTCAGCGGCAACCGCATCCCCGAGGTGCCACTGCATGTTGCCGCCCTCACGCTTGGCGTCCAGCAGACGACTGGCTGGCGCTGGGATGCGAGCGTGACCTACACCTACCGCGGGTCGTACTTCACCGACGAAGACAACACGGCCTTCGGAGCCGGCGGCGAGGTCGAGTGTGAAGGGCCCGACGGCCCCGGGACGTTTGAATGCGAGATCGAGGAGGCCGGTGAAGACGGCGAGGTGCCTTCCGTATGGCTGCTGTCGGCCCGCGCCAATCTCGCCCTTGGCGACACCGGCGCAAGCCTGTGGGTCTCGGGTGACAACCTCACCAACGAGTTCTTCATCTCCGACCGCGAAGACGGCATGAAGCCGGGCCTCGGCCGCACGTACTGGGCCGGCTTCCGCTATAAATTCTAAATCCCGCATACTCCCGTCTGCTCGAAAAGCCAAAGGGCGCCTCGCGAGGGGCGCCCTTTAATATCGATCGCTTACGGAAGATTGATCAGAAGCCTCCGCCGAGGCTGGAATTGACCAGGCTCATGACACTGTCGTCGTCCTTCGCTTTCGGAGATTTCCGCTTCGCCGCAACCGGCGGCGTTGTCTCATCCACGGGTGCCAAATGATCGGGCACGGCCTTGATCTTGTCCCACTGGCCGGCGAGCGCCAATGTGAAGCGCTTCTCATGCCCATAGATGTCCGAGAAGGTCGTGATCTTGCCGCCCTCCTCGATCCGCGCCGTGAAGTAGACGATGTGGACGGGAATCTTCCTGTCGAGCGCGATGATGTTGTGGTCCGGGCCGTCCTTGACGAATTCGTCGATCTTCGCCTTGTCCCAGCCTTTGTCCGCGTTGAGGATCACTTCCGCCATCTTCAGAGGATTGCGAATGCGCATGCAGCCGTGACTGTTCGCACGCCGCGTCCAGTTGAACATGTACTTGTCGGGCGTGTCGTGCATGAAAACATAGTGCTTGTTCGGGAATGAGAATTTGACGAGCCCGAGCTGGTTGATCGGCCCCGGCGGCTGCCAGATCACGTAGTCGTTCATCGGGGTTTTCGACCAGTCGATCCGCCGCCAGTCGACCAGTTCGTCGGAGTTGAGACGCCGCATCTCAAGCTTGTGCTGGCGCATCATGCCGCCGCCGGCCAGCAGGCTCGGCCAGATCTCGCGAACTTTGATCGAGTCGGGAACGCGCCAGCGCGACTTGAAGGTGACGAGTTCCATCTGGTCGGAGAAGATCGGCGTCTGCTTGTTGACGAGACCGACCGTGACACGCTCGTGGAACAGTTCTTCGCCCGCCTTCATGATCCGGATTTCATATTCGGGTACGTTCAGTATGACGTACATGTCGCCAAGCTCCGCCGGAACGTAGCGCCACATCTGCATGTTGGCAGCGAGTTGGCCGGTGTTGCCCCTGATCGGCTGATTGAGCTTGGAACGGGTCTCGGAATTGAGAACGCCATCGGCGCTCAGTCCCTTGAGCGTCTGGAAGCCGCGAACGGCGGCAACTAGGCCGTCATCGAAGGTTAGCTCCATGCCGGTTTCCGCCGCCGGTAAGGCCAGCCGCTTGCGTAGAATTGTGATGTCGTTGTGGTTGTCTCCCGGCTTGACATCGCCGCCGGCCGGCAGTTTGGCCGCCTTCGCCGCGCGCGCGCGCGCGGTCTCAAGCCATGCCTGACGAAGCAGTTCGAACTGCGGATGTTTCGGGTGGAGGCCGGCGAGAACCTTTCCGGGATCGTTGGTAGAAGCGAGTTCTGACAGAAGCTCGGCCCGGTCCTTCCATTGCGGCCGGCGGTCAAAGTAGGACGAGAGCTGTTCGGATGGCTTGGCGATGTTGCCGCCGCGCGCATGCCGAGCATAGGCCATCGTCGCTAGCGAAAGACAGCTTTCCGCCTCGGCGAGCGCTTCGGGCGACATCGTTCCGGCGGCATCGGGAACCGTGAAGGCGCCCGGATCGAGCCCCCAGTCCGCAGCCCGTTTCAGTTCCGCGATCGCGAGACGGGCCTTCGCAGTATATCCGGCCGTGGTGACCCACAGCGGAGCATCGCCGCGCTGCTGGTAGAAAGTGGCGAGTGCAGCACGATCGAGTTCTTCCGGAGTGGGTTTCGCGGGTGCAGCCGGCGGGGAGGGGGCCGTGGCCGTAGCGGCTTCGTGCAGTGCCGGGGCTTGCTGCGCCGCAGGCGGTGCCGGTTCGATAAGCTTGCGAGCGGCCGCACCGATGGCGGCATCCGCTTCGCCGAGACTTCCCGTTACGACGGAGGGTGCTGCCGCAACGGGGTTGTCGGGTTCCGCTGAGAATGCGAACGGGCACGTGAATACCAGCGCGGAAATGCCAAGTGAAACGAGGCAAGTGCGGCGCATCGATTGTTCTCCCCCATTCGATCAGCCCCAGTAGCGCCCCCTCGACGCAACGGCGAAACTGATCGTGGACCCCGCTTCCGGTTAGCCGATTCGCGTCTGCGCGGCGTCGCATGTCCCGGCGCTATCCCATCAAAAAGCGGCAAAAAAACAAAGAGGGCCCGGTGTGAAGCCACCGGACCCTCTTCCGATCTGCAGGGCGTTCAAGGGGCAGGCCCGAGGGCCTAGTTGACGCGTTGCTCCAGACCGTATTCCTGCATTTTGCGATAAAGCGTCGAGCGGCCGATGTTCAGCCGTTTGGCCACTTCTGTCATATGCCCCCGATAGCGCCCGAGCGCCAGCCGGATCATGTCGGCTTCGATCGCTTCGAGCGGCCGGATGTCGCCGGAGGCGTCCACGGCCGGGATACCGAGCGACCCCGAACCGGCTTCGCCCTTGACCTCCACCGTGTGGGGAACGCGGTCCTCAGCTCCCAGCAGCGCAGGTCCCGTATAGACGGGCTTGCGAACCGGTTCGGCCGGGGCCGGCGGAATTTCAACGTCGAACCCTTCGACGTGGGCGGCGATCTGCGGGAACTCGTTCACGGTCAGTTCCGAGCGGTCGGCGAGGACCACGGCCCGGAACACGGCATTCTCAAGCTGTCGCACGTTGCCGGGCCACGAATAGGATTTGAGCATCCGTATCGCGTCCGGCGCAAGACCGGAGACCCGCTTGCCCTCTTCCGCTGCAAAGCGCGCGACGAAATGCTGGGCCAGTTCGGGAACGTCCTCGACGCGATCGCGCAGCGGCGGGACCCAGATCGGGAACACATTGAGGCGGTAGAACAGGTCCTCGCGGAACTTGCCGTCCTTGACGAGCTGGATCATGTCCCGGTTCGTCGCGGAGATGAGACGGAAGTTCACCTTCACGGGCTTCTTTGAGCCGACGGGATCGATTTCACCTTCCTGAAGGGCACGCAGAAGCTTGACCTGGGCGTCGAGCGGCAATTCTCCGACTTCGTCGAGGAACAGGGTGCCGCCGTCCGCTTCCTGGAACTTGCCGGTCCGCTTTTCCGAAGCGCCCGTGAACGACCCCTTCTCGTGACCGAACAGGATGCTTTCGACGAGGTTCTCAGGGATGGCGCCGCAGTTGACAGTGATGAACGGCTTTCCTGCCCGCTCGCTCTCACCCTGAATGGCGCGAGCGATGAGTTCCTTGCCGACGCCCGATTCACCCTCGATGAGAACAGGGATGCTGGAAGATGCGGCGCGTTTGCCAAGCGAGATGACCCGCTGCATGGATTCGCCGCGAATGATCAGATCGTTGAAGGTCAGAGTCCCCTCGACCTTCTTCTTGATGCGGCTGATCTCGCCGGCCAGGGCTTCGATCTTGAGCGCCGTCTTGATCGACACTTCGAGGCGGTCGGGAGACGCCGGCTTGATAACGAAGTCGGCGGCGCCGGCCCGCATGGCGCTGATGGCGGCATCGATAGAGCCGTGGGCCGTCTGCACGATGATGGGCGGGATGCCCGACTGCTGTGCCAGGCGCTCCAGTACGGACATGCCATCGACGCCGGGCATGACCAGATCGAGAAGGACGACCGAAATGGAACCGCGATCCGGACCCTCTAGGATCTGGATGGCCTGCTCGCCGGAGTTGGTGGTTTTTGTCTCAAAGCCCTGCCGCTTGATCATCTCTTCCAAGATGCGGCGCTGGACGGGATCGTCATCGACGATAAGGACGCGCTTTGCCATTGGGCACTCGTACTCGACTCAACTGGAACTGATGCCCGTGGGTCCGCTTGACGTGCGTCCCAGACAGGGACGGCAGAACCACCGGCAACTCGGCGATACGGGTCGAGATTGCCCGACAAGGGTAAACAGGACGTTTCGCTTCACGTTCCCTTGTAGCTTTTTTGATCAAAAGCCGGAAAAAGCCCGGTTTCGCGCCGTTGCTTTTGTTAATCGTCATCCCACGGCGCAACTCTGCAAGCAGCGCAGTGAAAGAGGACTTGGCCCAGATCGGTATGGCGCGGTCGCCGAGACCGGCCGGGCGGGCGAGACTTGCAGCGAGCGGCCGGGCGCCTTAACTCATGGCGGACTCCCGCCTCGGCCCCGCCGCGAACCAAGAGGACTTCATGACCAGCGCCGCACCGGCCCCGAAGATGCACGATCTCGGCCCCATGCCCGTGTGGGACCTGTCCGATCTCTACACCGCACCGAATTCGCCGGAATTCGCCCGCGATCTCGCCCGGGCGGAGCGGGACGCCGCGGCGCTGAAGGACATGTGCCAGGGCAAGCTTGCCGCGATCGCGAAGGATGCAGACCGTCTCGGCGAAGCGGTCAAGGCTTATGAAGACCTCTCCGACCTGATGGGCAAGCTCGCCTCATACGCCGGGCTTTATTACTACGCCAACCAGGCGGATTCCGGGCGTGCGAAGTTCTACGGCGATACCAATGAGGCGCTGACGCGCATCGGCACCGACCTCATCTTTTTCGAACTCGAACTCAATCAGATCGACGAGGCTACGCTGGCGGTTGCTGAGAAGTCGCCGAAACTTGCGAAATACAAGCCGTGGATCACCGACCTGCGCCGCGAAAAGCCTTATCAACTCGATGAGCGCCTCGAACGCCTCTTCACCGAAAAGAGCCAGACGTCGCGCGGAGCCTTCTCGCGTCTCTTCAACGAAACGATGACGACGCTGCGATTTCCGGTCGAAGGCGAGAAGGAACCCCTCACGCTCGAGCCGACACTGAATCTGCTCTCCCATCCCGACGGCGCGCGCCGAAAAGCCGGCGCCGAGGCTCTCGCGAAGGTCTTCGGCGCCAACGTCCGGCTTTTCACGCTGATCACGAACACGCTCGCCAAGGACAAGGAGATCTCCGACCGTTGGCGCGGCTTCAAGGATGTCGCCGACAGCCGCCATCTGGCGAACCGCGTCGAAGCCCCGGTGGTGGATGCGCTGGTGGCGTCGGTACGGGCGGCCTATCCGCGTCTCTCGCATCGCTACTATGCGATGAAAGCGCGCTGGCTCGGCATGGAGAAATTGAACCACTGGGACCGCAACGCCCCGCTGCCCGACAAGCCTGAGCGCATCTTCACCTGGAAGGAGGCCGAGGAGGCCGTGCTTCAGGCCTACGGCCAGTTCGCGCCGGAAATGGCCGCGACTGCCAAGGAGTTCTTCGACAAGGGCTGGATCGACGCGCCTGTGAGGGAGGGCAAGGCCCAGGGCGCGTTTTCAGCATCCACCGTGCCTAGCGTGCATCCCTACGTGCTGATGAACTACCAGGGCAAGCCGCGCGACGTGATGACACTCGCCCACGAACTGGGCCACGGCGTTCATCAGATGCTTGCACGCGAGCAAGGAGCGCTATTGGCTCCAACCCCGCTGACGCTTGCCGAAACTGCCTCCGTCTTCGGTGAGATGCTGACTTTCCGCGCGCTTCTCGCCGATACGAAGGACCTGCGCGAGAAGAAGGCGATGATCGCCGGCAAGGTCGAAGACATGTTGAACACGGTCGTGCGTCAGATCGCGTTCTACACATTCGAGCGCAAGGTTCACGAAGCCCGCCGGAAGGGGGAGTTGACGTCCGAACAGCTCAACCAGTTCTGGCTCGATGTGCAGCGCGAGAGCCTCGGCCCCGCGATCGACTTCAAGCCGGGTTACGAAGTGTTCTGGACCTACATTCCCCACTTCATCAATTCGCCGTTCTACGTCTACGCGTACGCGTTCGGCGATTGCCTGGTGAATTCGCTCTACGGCCTCTACCAGGAAGCCCACCCCGGCTTCGTACAGAAGTACTTCGATCTCCTCAAAGCCGGCGGTTCCAAGCACCATTCGGAACTGCTGGCCCCGTTCGGCCTCGACGCCCGCGATCCGGATTTCTGGACAAAGGGCCTGCGCGTCATCGAAGGTATGATCGACGAACTGGAGGCGATGGAAAAAGCCGCATGACAACGCGGACCGGGCCGGCCGTGCGAGCGTCGGGATCGAGAGGTCCCGGACCGCCGGACGCCGTCAAGGTCAATACTTGAGCTGGCCTTCGTACTTCACCGCCCAGGCTTCACCCTTGCCCTTGGCATCGGATTTTTCGCCGGTGGGGGGAATGATCTCTCCCAGTATCACGGGCTCCTCACCGGCCGCTGTCAATGCTGCCACGACCTCGCCGGCACGCGCCTTTTCGGCAACGACCACCATGCCGATTCCGCAGTTGAACGTGCGCAGCATTTCCGTGTCGTCGAGCCGTCCCGCTTTCGCAAGCCAGCCGAACACTGGCGGCACGCAGATGGACGACAGGTCGACGGCCGCCGCGACGGTC
>JALOTA010000106.1 GCA_025458125.1 Hyphomicrobium sp. | reverse complement strand
CGGAAATCGGCGTTCAGAACCAGGGCCGGACACGAGTCCGGCAGGGCAGCATGAGCATTCACAAGCTTTGCTTCCAGTCGGTTCGCCGTTCGAATCGGACTGCAAATCCTTTTCGACGCGCCGGATACTAACCGCGCATGTCAGTGATGTGAAGCCTTGCGTTCGGCTGACCGGTTTCGCGCACAAGTTTCTACGAATCCTGGATTTTCTGTTTGCAGCGATGCTTTATGAAGACACGGACAGCGCGTCGTCGGAAGCCAGCACGGCGGCTGCGGGCATCCTGTGAGAGAATCCAAATGTCGCCGACCAAACCCGCGAACAAAGCCTCGCCCGATAAGAAGAGCGCCGCCGGTCCGGCCAAGCCCGCCGGCCCGCAACCGATCGTCTCGACGGGCTACTGGCTTTTCAAATCCGAGCCTGACGTCTTCTCCTGGGATATGCTGAAGGCCAGGGGCGCCGCGGGAGAGCCGTGGACGGGCGTTCGCAATTATCTCGCGCGCAACAACATGAAAGCCATGGCCGTGGGCGACCTGGGCTTCTTTTATCACTCCAACATCGGCAAGGAGATCGTCGGCATCTGCCGCGTCAGCGCTCCCGCCCATCCAGATCCTGAGGACGGCACGGGAACGTGGCAGTGCGTGGATGTATCGGCGGTCGCCGGCTTCAAGAAGCCCGTGACCCTGTCCGATGTGAAGGCCAATCCCAAACTGCAGAACATGAGCCTCGTCACGTCGATGCGCCTCTCGGTGCAGCCGGTGACCGCCGACGAATGGGCGGAGGTCTGCCGCATGGGAGGGCTCGACCCCAAGAAGCTCAAACGATGAGCGCCGGTCCGAAAGACCAATCCGACTACACCCGCTTCATCACTGCCAACACGAAGTTGCTGGCGCCGCCCCACGTTCCCGAGATCCGCCTGCATCTGGCCGAGGAATCTCTGCCGATCTGGCAGAAGACGGAAGAGGAACTGGGGCAAATGAACGTGCCGCCGCCATTCTGGGCGTTCGCCTGGGCCGGAGGGCAGGCGCTCGCAAGGTACCTGCTCGATCACCCCGAAGAGGTCGCGGGCAAGGCGGTTCTCGATTTGGGAACGGGATCGGGCCTCACTGCCATCGCGGCGAAGATGGCCGGCGCGAAGTCCGTGCTGGCCGCCGATATCGACCCGCTGGCGGTCGCATCGGTCCAGTTGAATGCCGCTGCCAACGGTGTTGCCGTGTCCACCACGGACCGCAACCTTCTCGATGCGCCGCTGGAGGAGTTCGAGGCGGTTCTTGTGGGCGACCTCTTCTACGAGCGCGAATTGGCCGGACGCGTGCTGGCCTGCCTCGCCGAAGCCGGCCGCAAGGGCACGCGCATCCTCGTTGGCGACCCGCAGCGCAGTTACTTTCCCACGGAGCGGTTCGACCGTGTTGCAGAGTATAAAGTGGCGGTGACCCGGGAACTGGAGGACGCTCTCGTCAAGAGAAGCTCGGTCTGGGCGCTGATCCCATCAGCCGGTTCTGCAAAACAGGATTAACGGCGGCCGAGCGGATATTGCATCGCAAAATGCGACGTTCTGGTTCGTACCTTGTATCAGTTGTGCGGTGCCGTACGTACACCCATAATGACTTTAAAAATAACACTCGGGAGGAGAAACGATGTCCGAGAAGGTGTACCCGGTCAAAGCCGACTGGGCCAAGAACGCTTGGATCGACGAAGCCAAATATCAGGAACTTTACAAGCGCAGCGTTTCGGACCCTGAGGGGTTCTGGGGGGAAGCCGGCAAGCGGCTGGACTGGATCAAGCCCTACACGCGCGTGAAGAACACCTCCTTTGATCCTGCCAATGTATCGATCAAGTGGTTCGAGGACGGCACGCTGAACGTGTCGGCAAACTGCACCGATCGTCACCTCGCCACGCGGGGCGATCAGGTCGCGATTATATGGGAAAGCGACGATCCCAACCTCGATCAGCAGATCACCTACCGGCAGCTTCACGAGCAGGTCTGCCGCTTTGCCAACGTTCTGAAAGCGCATGGCGTCAAGAAGGGCGATCGCGTCACCATCTATCTTCCGATGATCCCGGAAGCGGCCTACGCTATGCTGGCGTGCGCACGCGTCGGCGCCATCCACTCGATCGTGTTCGGCGGCTTTTCGCCGGACAGCTTGAAGAACCGTGTCGATGACGCCGAATCTCGTGTCGTCATCACGGCCGACGAGAGCATGCGCGGCGGAAAGTGCGTGCCTTTGAAGAAGAACGCCGACATTGCCCTCGAGGGAGCGCATCCGGACACGAGGCTTCTGGTCGTGCGCCGCACGGGCAACCCCATCAATTGGGTCGCTGGCCGTGACTTCTGGATGCACGAGGAGACGGCGAAGGTCTCGGCGGACTGTCCGCCCGAGGCAATGAACGCCGAAGATCCGCTGTTCATCCTGTATACGTCGGGTTCGACCGGTAAGCCCAAAGGTGTCGTTCACTCGACTGGCGGCTACCTGCTCTACGCGTCGATGACGCATCAGTACGTCTTCGACTACCACGACGGCGACGTATACTGGTGTACGGCCGACGTCGGCTGGGTTACCGGTCACAGCTACATCGTCTATGGCCCGCTTGCGAACGGGGCCACGACGATCATGTTCGAAGGCATCCCGACTTACCCCTCGCCCTCGCGGTTCTGGGATGTCGTTGACAAGTGGAAGGTCAACATCTTCTACACCGCGCCGACCGCAATCCGCTCGCTGATGGGGCAGGGCGACGATGTCGTCAAGCGCACCGACAGATCATCGTTGCGTATCCTCGGTTCGGTCGGCGAACCCATCAATCCGGAAGCCTGGGAATGGTATTACAATGTCGTCGGTGAGGGCCGCTGCCCGATCGTCGACACCTGGTGGCAAACGGAGACCGGAGGCATTCTCATTACGCCGCTGCCGGGCGCCACGGCCTTGAAGCCAGGTTCGGCAACGCGCCCGTTCTTCGGCGTGCAGCCGGCGCTCGTCGATGACAAGGGCACCGTCCTTGAAGGCGCGGGATCGGGCAACCTCGTCATTGTCGACAGTTGGCCGGGACAGAGCCGCACCGTATTTCGCGATCACGAGCGGTTCGTGCAGACCTACTTCTCCGCCTACGCCGGGCAGTACTTTACCGGTGACGGATGCCGCCGCGACGAGGATGGCTATTACTGGATTACAGGCCGCGTCGACGATGTGATCAACGTCTCCGGTCACCGCATGGGTACGGCCGAAGTCGAGAGCGCACTGGTGGCCCATCCGAAAGTCGCGGAAGCCGCTGTCGTCGGTTATCCGCATGACCTCAAGGGCCAGGGGATCTACTGCTACGTCACGCTGAATAACGGCGTCGATCCGTCGGATGCCCTGCGCAAGGAACTCGTCGCCCATGTACGCCGGGAGATCGGCCCGATTGCATCGCCCGATCTGATCCAGTTCGCCCCCGGCCTCCCGAAGACGCGTTCCGGAAAGATCATGCGCCGCATTCTTCGCAAGATCGCCGAGGATGAATTCGGCAGCCTCGGTGACACGTCCACGTTGGCAGATCCCGCCGTCGTCGACGATCTGATCGAAAATCGTCAGAATAAGCGGGCGGTCTGAAACGCACCTCTTAGAATTGCGAACGGCGCGGGCCCGGCCCGCGCCTTTTGCATTCGAGCAGCTCCTGTCTACTTGCAACGCGAGAACGCACCGCGGTCGAGATGAAAGTGGTTCTTGTGCGCCGCGTTGTATTCGGGGCCGAGAGCGACCCGGAAATAGCGGCAGGCGCGGCGGTGCGCTTCCTTCAGGAACCGCGCTTCGGGCTTGTCGCCCTGCCAGTCGCGCAGGATGGAGACCTGCTTACCGCTTTCCAGGGTGAAGCCGGAAATGTCGATGGCGTTAGCGGTGGCGTGCTGACTGCGGATGTTTTTCATCATCGGATTGCCGAGGATGTTGCGGCAGTCGTAAATGCCCATGTCCCCGATGGCGGTCACGCGCTCTCCGAGTAATTCTTTCGCAAGTGGCTGCACCTCGTGCTCCACCCACAGCGCGAGCGCAGCCGCCATCTCGCAGGCGAGTTTCTCGGCGCCGATTTTGGCGCCTCCAGCCTGCGAAAAGCCGACGGCATTCACCCAGCCGCATCCATTCTTATAGGGCTGGTCTGTGACGGCCACGGCGTCGATGTAGGGTTTCTTCAGGACGGCGTCGCAAAGCGGCCGGTCGAGCCGCAGCGCCGCAAGGCGGGTATCCACGAACCAGTCCGGGCGCTCATCGAGCGATATGGGTGGGAAAGGACTGAACCGCTGCGGCAGGTAGCCGAGCCGCAGTGCGGCAACGATCGAAAGACCGGCAAGGACAATGAGAAGGAGCCACGAGAACGTGCGGCGCTTCGAGCGGACTGGCTTGGACATGGGCACTCCGGATCGGCGCCCGACACTAACGAAGCTCCGGGAAAGCTCCTAGAACCGGCGCGCCACAGTCCACCGGCGGACAAGAGCCGAAAAGCGGCGCCAAACGGATGGCGTTTTCAGAAATCGGAGACGATGCCGTCTTTTTCCCAATCCCCATAACGAACAGGGTCGGGACCGTTCCGGCCACCGGTTTCCGCGGGCCGGTCAGCCTGTACCGCGTCCTTTGCCTTGCGCCGCGCTTCGGCCTCCGCGAGCGCGCGTCTCGCCGCGTCGCTGAGTTTGCGTGGCGCCGGCTCGGCACCGGCCTTCTGCTCGGGACCGGCTGAATTGTCGGTTTTTTCGTCTGCCATGACCGGGTGGACTCCGAATTCGCCGCCGCGACGCTGGTTGTCGAGGGCGACCATTCCCATATACCATCGCCATCCGGAAACGGATGACGTTGGCGGCGAAATGAAGCCGCTCCACTGTGCCACGCGAAGGGCTTGTCTCAAATGCCAATGAACTTTGCAAAGACCGGCGTCTTATTGATCGTGCTGACCGGCATTTTCGTCGCCATGGGTGCGCTGGTCGGCGGCCAATCGGGCATGGTGATCGCCTTTCTGATGGCCTTGGTCATGAATGCGCTCAGCCTCTGGAAATCCGACACCATGGTGCTGAAAATGTTCCGCGCCCGGGAAGTCGACGAGCGCACGGCGCCGGGATACGTGTCATTGGTCCGCCAGCTCGCCGAGCAGGCCGATCTGCCCATGCCGCGCGTGTGCATTATCGATAACCCGCAACCGAACGCCTTCGCGACCGGCCGCAGCCCGGGCCGCGCCGCCGTCGCTGCGTCCACGGGCCTGCTCGACACCCTGTCGCGCGAGGAACTGGCCGGCGTCATGGCCCACGAACTGGCGCACATCAAGAATCGCGACACGCTGACGATGGGGGTTGCCGCGACGATCGGCGGAGCCATCTCGATGTTCGCCCAGTATCTTCAGTTTGGAATGCTGTTCGGCGGGAACCGCGACAACGGAGGCGGACCAGGGATGCTGGCCACGCTCGTGGCCATGCTTGTCGCGCCGTTTGCCGCAATGCTCGTCCAAATGGCGATCAGCCGTTCGCGCGAGTATCAAGCCGATCGGCTGGGAGCCATGATCTGCGGCAATCCCATGTGGCTCGCTTCGGCCCTGGTCAAGATCAACAACGCGGTCCGGCGGACGCCGAACTGGCAGGCCGAGCGTATTCCCGCGGCCGCGCACGTCTTCATCGTCAATCCGCTGACGGGACAAGGTGTCGACAATCTGTTCTCCACCCATCCCAACGTCGAAAACCGCGTTCGCGCGCTGAAGGAACTGGCGGTCGAAATGGGTCAGACGACCGCCGGCTTTGATGAAGCGCTGGATGCCGGTGGCGGCGCATTCGGAAGCGCGACGCAGGAACCCAGAGCCGCCGGTCCGTGGGCGCGGGACGGACAGTCTCGCGGGCCGTGGGGCTGAGGCACACGCCAGACGTGATCATTCGCCATTGACCCCGCTTAACTGCAGCCTTAGCCATGTCCGATGACGTCCAGCCGCCCGCCGCGCGACCCCCGCTCCGATTCGTCCCGTCCAGGCGCATCGGGTCCCCCGAGAGGGCGTAGACCAATCGTCAAAGTAGCCCCTGGAAAGCCGCAGCCGAGGCCGCCGGGATTCGAAGCGCGTCAGGCCGCCGTCGAGACCCTCTGGCGCGTCATGAAGCGCGGCACGTTCTTCGAAGAAGCTTTTGCTGAAGCCTTCTCGAAACCGGAGCGAGCGAACGTG
>JALOTA010000032.1 GCA_025458125.1 Hyphomicrobium sp. | reverse complement strand
TCCCGCGCCGTCACGGTCATTTCGGACGCGCCGTTCGTCTTGTAGTCGAAGGCGAATTTGGGATTCTGCTTCAGCGTAATGCTGCCGGTCATGGTCAGCACGACGTCATCCCCCTGCTTGACCTCTACCTCCTCGACCATCAGGAGCGGAATGTAGAACAGGGTGATCTGATCGAGAACCATTCCCGTGTGGTTGGGGTGATTGAGCTCGAATTCCGCCCTCTGCACCGTATTCGATGCGACCGCGCGCGGACCCTGGAGCGCGAGAGTCATCCGGCCCATGTTGGCGGCGATCTCCTCCGGCGTACCCTGGGGCGGAGCCGAACAGGAAGCCTGTCCGCCGGCGAACTTTACGAGTTGCTCGGCCATGTAGAGTTCGCCGTTATCGGCTTCCACCACAACTCGCACGTCCGACTGCTGGTTGAGACGGATGTAGGTGGTCAGCGCCGCATGATCACGCGCGCCGCCCATTTGGAAGACAGCCGCCACGGGCGAGGGGTTCTCGTCGACGATAAACGTCACCGTCTTGATGGTTTGCCCCTTGGGCAGATGCACGTCGGCGGCCAGCGGCACAGCCATCACGTCGTCCGGGCGATAAGGCGCCGTAAACTTGATGACCGAAGCGCCCTCGAGAATGGCGCGTGACCCGTACACCTCGGCTTTAATGCCGTCCCATGCCGGCCCCGCCGTCGCCGCACCGGAATTGAACAACCCGGCAGCCATGAGGGCCACTGCGGCGGCCGCGTAAGGCCCAGGGATCAAACGAGCGGCCGATCGCATTCTTTCCTCACAAATCGGGATGGTTCGAAGGACATTCCTCCTGGTCGCAACGTCTGTCAATGCAGAGGGCGTGCAACGGCTACCGCATCATCGCAAGCCGGCAGATCTCCAGCCGGCGCTCTGTGCCTCGGCCTCGCTGCAGAACCAACGTTCGCCACGCCCGGCGTCCACCCTGACCCGGCCATACCAGGGACTCCACGGCATGTGATAGACGCGGCCGTTCTGGCTGATGTTGCCTTTGATGGCGCAGCCTTCAGGGGCCCGGCTTTCTGCCGCTGCCCAACGGTTTTCTCTGTAAAACCAGGGAGTTTGCGCCTCGCCCTGCCACACGCCTGCTCGCGCTTCGCGGGCCTGCGCCTCCTCTTTGACGTAGGTCGATGAGTATTTGACGAACGCCCAGGCCAGTCCGCGCCGAACCATCTCGGCGTTGAGGTCGAGACCGTCCACCGAACACAGGCCGAGCGTCCGGTCATACTTGTCCCGGCCTTCGCTCCGGCACGTCACTTCGCGCCCGTTGACGAGTGTCGCCAGGGACTTCGCCGCATCCCGGCCGCAATCCCAGGAACGGCCGTCCGCCCGGCTGCAGGTCTGCGCCAACTCCGGCGCATCGATCCCTTCCAGGCGCACCCGCTCTCCGCCCACATCGAGCGTATCGCCGTCGACGACGGCCGCTCGCCCAGAGACATCGCCATTGCCGAACCACGACCACGCATGGGCAGCGCCGGCCTGAATGTCCGCGATCACAACACCGGCGAGCGCAAACGCCACCCACCGGCGAGCCGAAAACTGGAACCGTGATTCACTCATAGGTTGAAATTAATCGATTCGGTGGGCGTAATCTTGGCAAAGAATCGGCTGCATCACGGCGCCACGCCAAGATCAGTTAACTGATAAAATTGGCAATTTTTCAGGGAGCCATTACTACAGCGCCTCCCGCTGAGGTTGCATATGAATCCCAGCCCGGCGCCAACCCAGCGTCCGAAGCATGACACACAAGCGCCCGCAGCCCGCGTTAGGCTCAGCCCTGTCGAAAACGGTGCTTCGGCATCGGGCGCGACCTGCGGCTCACTTGCACCGCCCGCCGCACTTCTCCCACTGTGGAGAGCGACACCATGATTTATCTGGCGGCCACACCGATGCGGCGCCTGAGACGGAGCCACGATGACGTCAAACCAGCCGCCGCGCCGTCCGCCGGGACCGCCTTCGCTCGGAGCCTACCGCCCCAGTACCGAGGCCGGCCCCGGGGGCCACGCGCGCACTCAACCGGTTGCAATGGGTCCGGGCCATCCGCCAACGGGTGGGAGACCGCCACATCAACCGCCGCCCGGATACCGGCCTCCGCCCCCGGGCGGCCGCGCCCCGCCACCACATCGCCCACCCCCTCACCGGCAGGGGCCACCTGATGGCGGCGGCGGCGGCATACTCAAGATCGCAGCCATCGCGCTGTTCGCCATCGTCGGACTCGCAGCGGCCGGCGCCGCCGCGCTTTACCTCCTCGGCCCCGCTGATCTCGTCCGCGACCAGATCGTCGCGCGGGTGAAGCAGCAGACCGGCCGCGACCTGCTCATCAAGGGCGCCACAAAGTTCAGCTTTTATCCTTCGCTCGGCGTCAGCATGAGCGACGTCGCGCTTTCGGCTCCTCCCGGGATGGAAGCGCCGCCCCTGGTGACGATCAAGACTTTGACGGCCAGCGTCGCGCTCAAACCGCTTCTGAACCGCCGGGTGGAAGTAGAGGAGGTCCGCCTCGACGAGCCCGTGCTGACTCTGCAGGTCGACCGCAACGGGCGTAAGTCCTGGGAGTTTGCATCGGCAGGGGTCGGCGATGCCCCGCTTCGCTACGCCCAGGCGACCGATCCGGCGGTTGCGACAGACGCTCCTGCGATACCGCCTCAAACCGGCGCACCGGCAGCACCGCGCATCGAAAAGCTGAGCCTTGGCAGACTGCGCATCACGCGCGGAACAGCGCTCTATTCTGACCAGCGGACGGGGACCACGGAAACCGTCTCCGGAATGGACCTCACGATCGCAGCACCGTCGTTCGAGGGCACGGCCACGGCGAACGGGTCGTTGTTCTTCCGGGACGAAGCACTGGATCTCACGTCCGAGATCACCAGCCCGGCTGAGTTCCTCAAGTCGTCGTCCGGCCGCATCGTCGCCCAGGTCAAGGGCGCACCGCTCGATCTGCGCTATGAGGGCACGGCGCGCTTCATCGCGGGCGCCGACCTTGAAGGCAACCTCGCATTGTCCGCTCCGTCGGTGGAGCGGCTCGCGGCGTTCGTGCAGAAAAAACCAAGGACCGGGGGCGGTGCGGACGATCCCATCGCCGTCACGGGCAAACTCTCATCGTCTTCCAATACGTGGACGCTGAGCGGCGCGACGGGCGCTATCGGACGCACGAAAGGCAACGGCGATGTTTCCGTCACCACGGGCGGGGCGCGGCCCATCGTCAAGGCCAATCTGAAGTTCGCTGAAATCGATCTCAACGCCATCCTGGGAGACGATCCCACGAGCGCGCGCTCCACAGCCGCGCCTCAACCCGCCCCGGCTCCTGCCGCCAAACCCGTCGCACCCGTCGGTCCGCGATCGATCGAGGACCTGCTCAAGGACAATCCCGCGGCGCCCGGAACCGCCGTCCGGGGCTTTACCCAGCGTTCCGGCTGGAGCGAGCAACCCTACGATTTCGCCGGCCTGATGCTCGTCGACGCCGATGCCGGCATTAGCGTCGGCCGGCTGTTCTACAAGGACATCAAGATTGGCCAGTCGATCGTGACGCTGGCGCTCAAGGGCGGCGTGCTCAAGGTCGACTTCACCGACATCCAGCTCTATGGCGGGCGTGGCAAGGGGCTGGTCGCCATCGATGCGAGCGATCTTGCCATCCCGCGGCTCACAGCCAACGTCGCGTTCGACGGCGTGGAGGGGCTTCCCCTCCTCAGCGACGCCGCCGGTCTCGATTGGCTCTCCGGAAAGGCCAGGATCGTCGCCGGCGTGACCGGACAGGGCCGCAACCAGGCCGCGGTCATGAACTCCCTCGGCGGCAGCGCGGATATTTCCTACAAGGACGGCGCGATCATCGGCATCAACATCCCCGGCCTCCTGCGCAACATCGGACAGGGCAAACTGAGCGGTTTGTCGAGTTCGCCCACGGAAAAAACCGACTTCAGCGAGATGACGTCGAGCTGGGCCATCAACAACGGCGTCGCGCGCAACTCCGACCTGAAGCTTGTCGGTCCACTCATTCGCGTGACGGGACAAGGTGCCGTGAAGCTCGGCGAGCGGACGCTGGATTACACCATGAGGACGAAGATCGTGGCCGACACGCGCGGTCAGGGCGGGCCCTTGGACATCGGCGGGCTGGAAGTGCCGATCAAGATCAGCGGCCCTTGGGAGAAGCCGAAATTCGCGCCCGACGTCGGCGGCGTTCTGAAAGACCCCGAGAAAGCTGTCGAAACGATCAAGGAGATCGGCAAGCAGTTCAAGGGCAAGGACGCCAAGGAACTGCTGCGCGGAATCCTTGGTGGCGGAGGCCAGCCGGCACCTCAACAGTAGGCAGAACGAGTCGCCGACGCGGCGCACAAATTTCTGCGTTGCAGACGTCGAAGTCTGCGCTGCATGAAATCAGTTAACCCCTTGCAGATTCGCGTTAAGGGCGCGTGAAACGCACACGCAAAAAAAATTGTGCCGGGGGTCATTTTTTTCTTGCGGATGGACTTGACTCGTTCAAGCCCCGCCCAAGAGGAAGACTTCACTGTGGTCGCACGCGTTGATCGTGCGGATTGCCGGAACGAGAGTTCCACACCTGTGTCGCTGAAGACCGTCGCCATCGATCTGACCGGCGCCGGCGAAATCGGCACCGTTCGCGCTGTCCAGCGGGCCGTCGGCCGTGCGCTCGCGTTCTCGCGGCTCACCGTCACCGGCTCGGACCTGAAGCGTCAGCCGAAGACCGGCGCGATCGTCGGCACCGTGTCGTTCACGGGCGGGCGCATCGCTGTCGAGTCCTGGCCTTCCACGGGCTACGTCGCGCTCGACATTCAGGGCGTGCTTCGCCCCGAGATGGCGTTGACGGCTTTCGCCGATGCATTCGACGCCCGCGAGGCGGTGGTCAAGAAGTTGCGCCTTCCGAGCGACGGCGCGCGCTTCAAGAAGCCGCTCGCAACCGTTCGCGGCACTGCGGCGCGCAAGGCGGCGTAACCGTCCGCTGGACCAAGCCTGAGACAGACAAGGCCGCGTCACACCCGTGACGCGGCCTTTGTTTAATGTAGATTATCTGTATAATGATCGATCATCCGAAGTGAGCAACCGGGTGAGCCGCGTAAACCTGCAATCAGGAGTGTCGAATGTCTGATCAAGGGATCATCACCACTGGCGTCGAAGTCGGACGCCTACATGCCGAAGGAATAAACCCTCCTTTGGCGACGCCTTCGAGAGCAGGGTCAATTGCTGTTTCCTTCGAGCGAGAGTTTACTAATCGTCCCTTTGTTATTCTCAGTCTGCGAGGCTTTCGGGTGGGGCCCGGTAGCGAGGGCACGCCCTCATGCCTGTTGACCGCCACGAATGTCACTCCGAAGGGCTTTACCGTTGAGGTCTCTGTCCCGGGGACCAATACGAACGATATCTACCTAATCCATGCCGACTGGATTGCCTTTCCAGTCTGATCACCTTTCTGCAGGCTGAGCCAAAAAAGGCCTCCGCGAGATACTCCGCCCAGCGCCTGTCCTTCTCGCGCCCGAGCGTGCGCAGGTAGTCCCAGGTGAACAGGCCGGTATCGTGCCGGTCGTCGAATACGATGCGAACGGCGTAGGTGCCGACCGGCTTCAATTGGGAAATGCGCACGTTCTTCTTGTTGGCCACCGTGACTCGCTGCTCGGGCGAATGCCCCTGCACTTCCGCCGACGGGCTCATGACGCGCAGCATTTCCGCCGTCAGGTCGAACCGCTCGCCGTCCTTGAACGCAACGCGCAGCACGTCGCCACCCGGTGTCACGGTGAGATCGGGAGCCGCCACGCCGGCTGATTTCTGCACTTCGCCCCAGACCCGCGCCGCGATGTCCCGATAGATCTGCGCCTGCGGACCCTCGGGCATCGTCGCGACGATCGGCTTGCCGCTGTCCGACCGCTCGCGGATTTCCATGTGCAGAGGCACGCCGCCAAGGAACGGCAGGCCGAGCTTGCGGGCCTCTTCCTCCGCGCCACCGTGGCCGAAGATGTCGCTGCGCGTGCCACAGCTCGGGCACAGGAAATAGCTCATGTTCTCGATGAGGCCGAGGACCGGCACGTTCACCTTCTGGAACATGGCAAGCCCCTTGCGCGCATCGATCAACGCAAGGTCCTGCGGCGTCGAGACGATCACCGCGCCCGACAGCGGCACCTGCTGCGCCATCGTCAACTGCACGTCGCCCGTACCGGGCGGCATATCAATGATCAGCGCGTCGAGTTCACCCCATTCCACTTCGCGCAGCATCTGGTTGAGCGCCTGCACCACCATCGGTCCGCGCCAGACGACAGGCGTTCCCTCGTCGACCATGAACCCCATGGACATGGCCTTCAGGCCGAACGCCTGCATCGGCTTCAGCTTCTTCGTTCCCGTCACCTCCGGCTTGCCCGACAGTCCGAGCAGGCGTGGCTGCGACGGCCCGTAGATATCCGCGTCCATGACTCCCGCCTTGAGCCCGAGCGCCGCAAGGCCGAGAGCCAGGTTCACGGCCGTCGTCGATTTGCCGACGCCGCCTTTGCCCGAAGCCACGGCAATGAGATGCTTGATGCCGGGAATATCGAGTGGCTGGCTGGCGGTACGCGGTGCAATGGCCGGCGCAGGCCCCGGGGCCGCGCGCGCCGCTGGCCCGTCACCGGCCGCTCCCTTCGCCCGCGCGTCCCGCACGCGCTCATGCTCCTTCACGAAAGGCGGCGCGGGACGCAGCGCCGCGGGCTTCGGGGCGGGTGGCGGCGCGTTTCCGCGTTCAGCCGTCAGCACGACGCTTGCCCCCGCCACGCCGTCGAGGCCGCTGACCACTTTTTCCGCAGCCTGCCGCAACGCTTCCAGTTCTTCCGCGCGGTGGGGTGGAACGGTGATTGAGAAGTAGACCCGGCCGTCCTTGATCAGGACTTCCGAGACCAGCCCCAACTCGACGAGATTTCCCGTCAGGTCCGGTCCTTTGACGCGTCGCAGCGCATCAAGGACCTTGTTTTTGTCCACCGTCATTCATTGCTCCTGGGAGAGGATCGGTCGTGGGTAGCGTGGCAGCCTTGTTCCGGGCGCCAATGGAACCCCGACGCGATGCGGATTCGATCCTAGGAGACGCCGCTCTGGAAGTCACCAAGGCTCGCCTGTATACGAAGGCACGGGCGGGCTGGAAAACAAGGGTGCGGCAATGCATCCGCCGGCTTGGTTCGGCTATGATGGTGCCCGGGGGATACGGGGCGGAGGGGATGCAGGTTCTACTCTCAGTCAGCCGCGCGATCGATGCGGTGACCGTCTGGATCGGGCGGCACGTCGCATGGCTGATCGTCGTTGCAGCCGTCATCAGCGCCGGCAATGCCATCATTCGCAAAATGCTCGACACCAGCTCCAACGCCTGGCTGGAGATGCAGTGGTGGCTTTTTGCCGCCGCGTTCCTTTTTGCGGCGCCGTGGGCCCTGAAAGACAACGACCATATCCGGATCGATGTCCTGAGCTCCCACCTGTCGCAGCGCTGGCGCAACGTCATCGAGGTGCTGGGCCACGTCTTTTTCCTGCTGCCGACCGCCGCCCTGATCTTCTACACCTCCTGGCACTATGCGGCCATTTCCTGGGCACAGAACGAGCAGTCCAAGGATGCCGGCGGTCTGCCCCAGTGGCCGATCAAGGCGCTCATTCCACTGGCGTTCGCTCTCCTCTTCGCGCAGGGCATATCCGAACTCATCAAACGCATCGCCATCATGCGCGGTGACATCGAGGACACGCGCGCCAAGTCCGGTTATCACGAGGCGGTGACCAGCGCGGCCGCTCCGGTCGACAAATAGGTTAGGCGGGGGATCGACGGGGCATGGCTGTCTTCCTCGCGCAGAACCTAGCGCCCCTCATGTTTGCGGCGCTGGTTGCAATTCTCCTGCTCGGCTATCCCGTTGCCTTCTCCCTTGGCGCAACAGGGCTTATCTTCTTCGTCGTCGGCGTTGAACTCGCCCCCTATTCCGACGGGCTGATCACGCTCTCCTGGCCCCTGTTGAACTCGATGCCCGGCCGCATCTACGAGGTGATGCGCAACGACACGCTGCTCGCCATTCCATTCTTCACGTTCATGGGACTGATCCTCGAGCGCTCAGGCATGGCGGAAGACCTGCTCGAGACGGTCGGCCAGCTTTTCGGCACGATCCGCGGCGGCCTTGCCTACGCCGTGATTTTTGTCGGGGCATTGCTTGCGGCGACCACCGGCGTGGTCGCTGCGTCCGTCATCTCCATGGGGCTGATCTCGCTTCCGATCATGCTGCGCTATGGCTATGATCGGCGCCTTGCCGCTGGAACCATCGCGGCTTCCGGCACGCTCGCCCAGATCATCCCGCCCTCCCTCGTCCTGATCGTCCTCGCCGATCAGCTCGGCCGGTCGGTCGACCTGATGTACAAGGGGGCGCTGATCCCGGGCGTGATCCTCGCCGGCCTCTACGCGCTTTACGTCTTCATCGTCTGCCGCATCAATCCCGCCGCCGCGCCCGGCCTGCCACCGGAAGAGATCGCCCATCGCAAACCGGATGGATCGCGCGGATTGACGTCGCTTGGACTGCTGACGCTCTTTTCAGGGAGCATCGGAACAGCCGTCCTCTGGAATTCGCATTACACCGCGATCGAATTCTTCATCCTCGTTCTCGCCGTGGCCATCCTCGTGGCCCTCGCCGCGGCGCTCGTAAACCGGCTCGTCATTCGACGCTGGGGCCGCGGGTTTCTTTCCCCACTGGCCGAGCGCGTCACATTCGTGATGGTGCCGCCGCTGATGCTGATTTTCCTTGTGCTCGGCACCATCCTCGTAGGCGTCGCGACACCGACCGAAGGCGGGGCGATGGGCGCGGTCGGCGCACTCCTCCTCGCCGGCATCAACCGCATCGTCAATCGCGAGCCGCATCGTCTCAACTGGGCCATCGTTCGCCAGGCCACGGAAGCGACCGCAAAGCTCTCGGCGTTCGTGATGTTCATCCTCATCGGTGCTCGCATATTTTCGCTGACGTTTTACGGCGTGAATGGTCACATCTGGGTCGAACACCTGCTCACGGCGCTGCCCGGCGGCATGTACGGCTTCCTGATCGCCGTCATGATCCTGGTCTTCTTCCTCGCGTTTTTCCTCGACTTCTTCGAACTCGCCTTCATTCTCGTGCCGCTTCTCAAGCCCGCCGCAGAGTCGATCTTTCGCACGGCGCCGGAAGCCGTCGCGATCGCTAAAGCAATGGGCTTCACCGTCCTGGCTACGAAGGATCCGTCAGGCGCCCTGGTCGAGACCGTGGCCGATGTGACACCTTTCATGGTGTGGTTTGGCATTCTGCTCGCGGTCAACATGCAGACGAGCTTCATGCATCCGCCATTCGGCTTCGCGCTGTTCTATCTGCGATCGGTTGCGCCGAAGGAACCCTATGTCGACAAGGTGACCGGAAAGACGACGGCGCCGGTCCTCACGTCGCAGATCTACTGGGGCGCCGTCCCCTATGTCGGCATCCAGCTTCTGATGGTTGCAATCGTGATGATGCTGCCGTGGATCGCCATGCACGCGATGGTCAAGCCGCCAGCGGCAACCACCGGCGGACCGGCGGGCTTCGAGCAAACGGCTGCACCGGCAGCAAGCGGGCCCATCTCATCGAACGGCCGCTTCGCACTTCCCCCGTCGCCGCCGGCCATCGAAGGTGCGCCGCCGGCGTCTTATAGCGGCCCGGGCGCGCCGACGCTCGACATGCGGGAACTGCCGCGCTTCGACTGATCGCGATGCCCCCTCCCGGCGGACGGGAGAGGGCCTTTCACTTCAAGTTTTCCGCGACTCAGGTCCGCCAGGGATGTGCGGGCAGGTCCGACACGCCGATCACCTTTACACCGGCTTCCGCGACCGTATGGTCGTTCTCAACCGACGACCCGGAAACGCCGATGGCGCCGATCAGCACGCCTTCCTTGTCCACGATCGGCAGCCCGCCCGGAAATGTGATCAGCCCGTCGTTCGAATGCTCGATCCCGTACAGCGAGCCGCCCGGCTGCGACAGCTTGCCGATCTGCCCGGTGGGCATTCCAAAGAACACGGCGGTCTTCGCCTTCTTGATGGCAATATCGATAGATCCGACCCATGCGTCGTCCATGCGATAGAACGCTTTCAGGTTGGCGCCGGAATCGACAATCGCAATGCACATCTTCGTCTTGGTTTTCTCCGCAGACTTGCGTGCGGCGAGAATGATTTTCTCCGCGTCTTCGATCGTCACATGCATGGGTCGGTTCCTCCTGCCTTCATTGCATTCTTTTGGAAAGTCTGGTGATCAGGCCGGAGTGTAGGCCGTCGGCTTCGAGTTGTCGAAGAGTAGCGGCAAGGCCACTCTGTCCCCAGGAAGAATTTTCGCGGTGCTGCATACCTCGGCCAAAGCAGGTAGTTCTATCCCTTTCAGGGGGAGAGACATTAACCATGGCCCGCCTCTCGCGATCGCTGGATCAACTTAAAGGCAGCTACGATGTCGTCATCATCGGTTCCGGTTATGGCGGCGGCGTTGCGGCATCGCATCTTGCGCGCGCCGGTAAATCCGTGGCCGTTCTCGAACGCGGCCGGGAAGTTCTAACCGGCAACTTCCCCGCGAAGTTCCCCGAACTCAAAAACGACTTCCAGGTTCAAGGAAAGTCTTTCAAGACCGGACCCGACACAGCCTTGTACGATGTCCGAATCGGTGACGACATGCACGTCCTGGTTGGCCGCGGACTGGGCGGCGGATCGCTCGTCAATGCGGGCGTAACACTGCGCCCCGACCATCGCGTTTTCGAAGACGAAATCTGGCCGGGGCAGATCCGCCAGGACGGCGGGCTGCATCGCGGCTTCGCGCGCGCCGAAACGTGGCTGCGGCCCGCGAGCGACCCGCGCGCTGCCGAAATGACGAAGTACGGCGTGCTGGCGGAGGCCGGCCGCAAACTGGACCGCGATCTCGTCGCCCCCCGGGTGGCCGTGAGCTTTGCAGAAAACATCAACCCTGCCGGAATTTCTCAGCCCGCCTGCACGCGCTGTGGCGATTGCTGCGCGGGATGCAACGTGGGAGCAAAGAACACCGTCGCGCTGACATATCTCCCGGATGCCGCCCGGCACGGCGCTGAAATGTTCACCGAAATCACTGTCCGCCGGATCAGCAGGGCACCGGACGGATCATGGCGCGTTCATGCCCAACCAACGGCCGGCAACGCTAACCCAGTCGTCGTCGAAGCCGCGATTGTCGTCCTCGCGGCAGGGACGCTGGGCTCGACCGAAATTCTGCTGCGCTCGCGCGACGAGGGCCTCGCGGTCTCCGATCGAATAGGCAGACGATTTTCCGCCAATGGTGACATCATCGCGTTCGGCTACGGCGCGAAGACCATCGTGAACTCCGTCGGCGTCGGCTATCCTTCCCGCATCGAAGGACTTGAAGTCGGTGCGTCCGTGACCGGCCAGCTCGAGTTCCGCGATCCGGATTGTCTCGACAATGAATTGACGGTCCAGGAAGGGGCCGTACCGTCCGCGGTTGCTCCCTCGCTGCCGATCATGTTTCTGCCCAACGGCCGGCTGCTCGGCGCACTGCAAAGCCTTGTCAGCGGCGTCTACAAGGGACCTTTCGCAAGCCTTCAGACCTATTTCGCCGTTTCTCACGACAGCGCATCGGGCATCTTCCGCCTGGAGGGCGACAAGCTGGCCTTGTCCTGGAAAGATGCCGCGGAGGAGCCCTGCTACCAGCGCCTGGATGCAGCCCTGCGCGCCGTCGTCGAATGCGCGGGCGGCGACTACGTGAAAAACCCTCTGGCCGGAACCGTCATGGGCCATCAGCCCGCCACGGCTCATCCGCTCGGCGGCTGCGTCATGGGCCGGGAATCGACCCACGGCGTCGTCAATCACAAGTCGGAAGTCTTCGATACCTCCCCAGGCCGCGGACCGACCGACGTCCATGACGGTCTCTACGTCATCGATGGATCGATCATCCCGCGCTCACTCGGCGTCAACCCGCTTTTCACGATTACCGCTCTAGCCGAACGCGCTCTGGCGCACATGCTGGCCGACCGCCGTCTGTCGGCATCGCCGATGCCTCTGCCCAAGGAGCCCATTCACGTGGCGACTCCCGCAGCCGTCCTCGCGGCCGAATGAAACGATCGCTCGACAATTCGTAATCACGCGAAGCACCCAAAAAATCAGTCGCACCGAGGATGCGAAACAAAAAAGGTGCGGCTGTCACAAGCCGCACCTCTTATCGCTACCCGTTTTCTTCGCGTCACACGTCGAGCGTGTGCTCGCGCTCCCAGTTCGTCAGGTGCGACGCATAAGAATTCCACTCGCCCTGCTTCAGCTTGATGTAGCTCGACGAGAAGTCGTCGCCGAGAGCGGCCTTGAGGCCCGCGTCCTGGTCGAAGTAGCGAATGGCATCGAGCAGGTTCAGCGGCAGGCGCGGCGCGTCCTTCACCGTATGGCCAAGCTGGTACATGTCGATGTCGTAGCGAGGTCCGGGGTGAGCGTTTGTTTCGATGCCGTCCAGGCCCGCCGCAAGGACCACCGCTTGCAGAAGATAGGGATTGGCCGCACCGTCCGGCAGACGCAGTTCGAACCGCCCCTTGCCCGGTACGCGAACCATGTGGGTGCGGTTGTTGCCGGTCCACGTCACGGAATTCGGCGACCACGTCGCGCCCGATAAGGTACGCGGCGCATTGATCCGCTTATAGGAGTTGACGGTCGGATTTGTGATCGCAGCCATGCCCTCCGCATGCTTCATGATACCGCCGAGGAACTTATATCCTTGAGCGGAAAGCCCCATCTCGTCGGCCTTGTCGAGAAACATGTTCTGAGTGCCGGCCTTGTCCCAGACCGACAGGTGAATGTGGCATCCGTTGCCTGTCAGCGTCGGAAACGGCTTGGGCATGAACGTCGCGCGCAGCCCGTGCTTCTCGGCAATCGACTTCACCATGAACTTGAAGAACGAGTGGCGGTCCGCGGTGATAAGGGCGTCATCGAAATTCCAGTTCATTTCGAACTGGCCATTCGCGTCCTCGTGGTCGTTCTGGTAAGC
This sequence comes from Hyphomicrobium sp., assembly GCA_025458125.1. Taxonomy (GTDB): domain Bacteria; phylum Pseudomonadota; class Alphaproteobacteria; order Rhizobiales; family Hyphomicrobiaceae; genus JAGVSR01. The sequence continues at coordinate 11,117 of JALOTA010000032.1, read as the reverse complement.
GCCCCAACCCAGTTCGAGCATGTAATCGCAGATCTCGGAGATCACGTCGTAGCGGCGCATCAGCGCCTGCTGGTCGTAACAGGGCTTCGATGCAACGTCGCGGCCGTCCGAAATTCCCGTGCCATCTGCGTTGATCAGGAAGTATTCGCATTCCACGCCCGTCCTCATGTAGAGGCCCTTGTCTGCGGCGCGCTTCATGACGTTCTTGAGGACAACCCGCGGCGCTTGCGCGACGTGCTGATCATCCATCACGCAGTCGGCGGCGACCCAGGCCACTTCCTTCTTCCACGGCAACTGAATGACGGCGGCCGAGTCCGGCATCGCGAACATGTCCGGATGGGCCGGCGTCATGTCGAGCCAGGTCGCAAAGCCGGCAAAACCGGCACCGTCCCGCTGCATCTCCGCAATGGCCGCGGCCGGTACGAGCTTCGCACGCTGCATGCCGAACAGATCGGTGAAGGAGATCATGAAGTATCGAATACCCCGGTCTTTGGCCAGGGATGCGAGATCGTGCGTCATTGTCGTCTCCTCACTTCCGTCTCTCGTCGGTTTTTTTATGATGCGTGTTCGATTGCGAATTGTAAAAAGAAAGGGCGGTCAGAAACCGCCCTGTCCTTGCCCTGGAATCCAGCTCGTTCCTGCCAGTGGCACGCGTGCCATGGCGGCCGCCTCGATGGTCAACGCGCACAAATCTTCCGGCTCCAGATTGTGCACGTGGTTGTGCCCGCAGGCCCGCGCGATCGTCTGCACCTCGAGCGTCATGACTTTCAGATAGTTCGCCAGGCGGCGGCCGGCGCGCACCGGATCGAGCCGCTTTGACAGTTCAGGGTCCTGCGTGGTGATGCCCGCCGGATCACGTCCTTCGTGCCAGTCGTCATAAGCACCGGCGGTCGTACCAAGCTTGTTGTATTCCGGCTCGAGTGCTGGATCGTTATCGCCCAGCGCGACAAGGGCCGCCGTTCCGACGGCAACCGCGTCGGCCCCCAGCGCGAGAGCCTTGGCGACGTCAGCGCCGTTGCGAATGCCCCCCGAAACGATCAACTGCACCTTGCGATGCATTCCGAGATCCTGAAGGGCCTGCACGGCCGGACGGATACATGCCAAGGTCGGCTGGCCGACATGCTCGATGAACACTTCCTGCGTGGCAGCGGTGCCACCCTGCATGCCGTCGACAACCACCACATCGGCCCCGGCCTTCACCGCAAGAGCAACGTCGTAGTAGGGCCGCGCGCCGCCGATCTTCACATAGATGGGCTTCTCCCAGTCGGTGATCTCGCGCAGTTCCAGGATTTTGATTTCGAGATCGTCGGGACCTGTCCAATCGGGATGCCGGCACGCCGACCGCTGATCGATTCCCTTGGGCAGCGTTCGCATCTCGGCGACCCGATCCGAAATCTTCTGTCCGAGCAGCATTCCGCCGCCGCCGGGTTTTGCGCCCTGGCCAACGACCACTTCGATGCAGTCGGCCTTGCGAAGATCATCGGGATTCATGCCGTAGCGCGACGGCAGATACTGATAGACGAGCGTCTTGGATTGTCCGCGCTCTTCCGGCGTCATGCCGCCATCGCCCGTCGTCGTCGATGTTCCGGCAATCGTCGCGCCGCGGCCCAGCGCTTCCTTGGCCTGCGCGGAAAGCGAACCGAAACTCATCCCTGCAATCGTGATCGGGATCTTCAATTCCACCGGCTTTTTTGCAAAGCGCGTGCCGAGCATGACGCTTGTGGAGCACTTCTCGCGATATCCTTCGAGAGGATAACGCGACATCGAGGCACCGAGAAACAGGAGGTCGTCGAAGTGCGGCACGCGCCGTTTCGCACCGCCTCCGCGAATGTCGTAGATACCGGTCGCCGCAGCACGCCGGATTTCCGAAAGCGTATAATCGTCGAAGGTCGAAGACTTGCGCGGCGTCGTCGGCGGGTTGTGATACGTCATCAGTATGCGTCCGCGTTATCGATGTTGAAATTGTAGAGCTTGCGTGCCGATCCGTAGCGCTTGAACTCGCTGGTCTTCACGTCCTTGATTCCGGCCCGCTCCAGCAAAGCCGTAAGTTGCTCGTGATGCTCCGGCCGCATCTCCTTTTCGATGCAGTCGGCGCCGAGGCTTTTCACTTTGCCGCGCACGAAAAGTTTCGCCTCGTAGATCGAATCCCCGAGGGCATCGCCCGCATCGCCAAGCACGACGAGATGCCCGCTCTGCGCCATGAAGGCCGACATGTGTCCGATGTTGCCGCGAACGACGATGTCGATGCCCTTCATCGAGATGCCGCATCGCGAGGATGCGTTGCCTTCGATGACAAGCAGCCCGCCGCGTCCGGTGGCGCCCGCATACTGGCTCGCATCGCCTTTGACGACCACGCTGCCCGACATCATGTTCTCGGCGACGCCCGGCCCGGCCGACCCGTGGATCGTGATCTCGGCGCGCTTGTTCATTCCGCCGCCGTAGTAGCCGACAGGGCCGCGTACCGCGATTTTGACCGGTGCATCGACCCCCACGGCCACGGCATGCTGGCCGCGCGGATTCAGAACTTCCCACTGCCCTTCATTTGTGCCTTCCTTCTGCCGGTGCAGTTCGGAATTGAGGTCCCGCAAGGACGTGACGGCAAGATCGATCGTGCGCATGCTTCACCGCTCCCAGAAATAGACGGTCGCCGGTTCGGGCTCCCAGACCTTTGCCTTGTCGATGCCGGGCAATCCCGCAAGCGCGCGGTACTCCGAGCCGAACGCGACATACTGATCTGTCTCCGCCATCACCGCGGGCTTGCACGCGATCGGATCGCGGATGACGCCGAAACCGTCCTTGGTTCCGACGACGAATGTGAAAAAGCCGTCGAGGTCGTCGAGACTCTTCTCCAGCGCCTGACCGAGATTCATGCCCTGCTTCATGCGCCACGTGAGATAGGCCGCGGCCACCTCGCTATCGTTCTCGGTCTCGAACGTCATGCCATCGTGCTTGAGCATGCGTTTCAGACTGTTGTGGTTGGACAGCGAGCCGTTGTGGACGAGGCACTGGTCGGCACCCGTCGAGAAGGGATGCGCACCGAGCGTCGTCACCGCGCTCTCAGTCGCCATCCGCGTGTGCCCGATGGCATGCGATCCCGACATCTGTTTCAGGTGGAACCGGTCGGAAACTTCCGTCGGCCAGCCGACTTCCTTGTAAATCTCGATGGTCTCGCCGGCGCTCATGATGCGCACGCCCGGATGACCTGAGCGGATGGCCGCGCGGGCGTCCTCCAGCTTGTCGGCCGGCACGGTCAAGACAGCATGGGTTGACTTGCGGTCGATCTCCACGGGCCCGCCGATCGCCTTGGAGAGGGCCGCGTCGAGACCGGCGAAGTTCTTGTCCGCATCCGCCGACTGAACCGTCAGCTTGGCCTTGCCATCGTCCGGCGCCGCGTAGACCGCAAAGCCTGCGGAATCCGGCCCCCGCTCGCACATGGTGGCCAGCATCTGCGCTGTCAGTTCGCCGAGCCGCGGCTCGAGGGCCTTGTCTTTGATGAATAATCCAACGATCCCGCACATGGGTCGTCTCCTCTTGAGCGTTGCCGGATGGAAATCTACCAATTCGCGCCAGAAATCTCAACTGGCAAGAAAACTTTTTTCCTGAGAGTGCACAGAAGCGCTCTAGCGGCCCTGCTGCCAGCGTTCATATTGCGTGCGCGCCACCCGGTAGGCGTCGGGGATCGAGATCGCCCAGACAAACAGGCCGAGCGCCATCCGCCCGACGAACGAATGATCGGGGGAGGTGGTGTGCCAGCTGATGACCGCAAGGATGAGTGTGAACAGCGCGAACCCGAAGCCCCGCTGCGGCTGCCCGGCCAGAACATGGCCGCCCCCCGGCATTAAGATCGCCAGCAGAAGAACCGAATAGGGGTGAGGCGGAGGACCCGGCTTCATGCGGCGCGAGACTCCAATCGCGCGTCCCGCTGTGCGGCGAGATCGGCGAGTTCCGATAGCGCGTGTACGAAATCCGGCCTATCGATTTTGCAATCGTCGAACACGGCTTGCCGAAGCAGCAGGTGCTCGCCGCGCCGCCCCTCCGCCGCCTGCCGCACGATGCGCACGCCATTCGGTGCCAGAATGATCTCCTTGACCCGCTCGTCCGCGAGCACCTTGGCCAGCATCGGCGCAAGATCATGGCACAGGCGCGATGCGCGCGCGCCGTCCCCGCGGATCAACACGTCGAGCGGGAAACCGATGGGCGGATCGATGCGATGCGGTAGATCGAGCGTCGAGGCGTAGAACTCGTTACCCGTGAACCGTGCGAGAATGGATATGGACGGTGCATCCGGGATGCGGTGCTTCATCGTGACCGACAGCCACAGTTGCGGCAGACGGCGCACCACCATTGTGTCGGGAATGAGCTTCGCCACCACGGCGCGCCCATAGGCGCGGCCTTCGAGTGCTGGAAAGCCATCGTCTCCGGAGGTCCAACGCTCGTCGTCGATCACGCCGCGACAGGCGTCCAACAGTTGACGGCGGGTCGCGATCGTCCGGCGATGATCGCGAACCGCGAGGATCGCAATCAAAGCAACAAAGGCAGTCAAACCAAAAACGAAACCAGCCGACATGACCTGCCGCACTCATGTGAAGCAAAGGGCCGTGGCGTCGATTGATCGCGCCACGGCCCACCTGCAAGCTTCCAGTTCAGTACTCGCCCACCGGCCGCGGCCAGGGCATCGAGAACTGATCGCCCCGGCGCACGTAGCGGTAGCGGTGGAAATGGAACCACAGCGACGCGATGATGAAGAAAAGCATCATTGCCATGAGCTGCGTGCCATATCCCAGGAACACCGCGAAATACGTCGTGCCGCACAACACCAGCAGCACCAGCGCCGGCAGTGGATGCAGCGGATGCACATAACCCCGCTGGATCGTCCCCAGAGGCCACTTCCGACGGAACATGATCACGTTGAATGTCATGAAAGTGTAGCCGAGCAGACCGGAGAGGATCGAGAAAGTGATCACCTGATCGAGAGGCGCATAGTAGGCGAAGAGAACCGCCACCGGCACCAGGAACACGATAGAGCGATAAGGCGTCCGGAACTTCGGATGCACCGCGCCGAACCACTGCGGCAGGTAGCGGTCGCGTGCCATGGAAAACCAGGCGCGCGATGCGTCATTGATGCAGCCGTTGGCCGAGGCGAGGGTCGAGAAAATCGTGCCGATGAAGAGGAGAACCATCAGCGGCATCGAATCCATGAACCGCGCCGCGTCGAACAGTGGCGTGACGGCCTGACCCAGGTATTCCCACGGCATCAAGCCGGCGCAGACGTACCATGTCATGGTCGCGGCGATCAGCAGCGTCATGATGCCGGTCATCGTCCCGAGCGGCAGAGAACGCGCCGGAGACCGCACTTCTTCGGCCGCCTGACAGGTTCCCTCGATGCCGAGATAATACCAGAGCCCGAAGTGCAGCGCCGCGATGACACCGATCCAACCGTAGGGCAGGCCGTTGAGCAGTTCGTGGTGTTGCAGGATCTCTGGCGACCAGGGCTTCGCCGCGAAGAAGAGAATGATGATCGCGATGAAGGCAATGGCAGTGATGACGAGATTGAACGTCAGGGTCGCATAGACACCCCGATAGTTCAGCCACGCCAGAAACATGATCGTCAGCACGATGAACGGCTTGTCATGCAGGACGAGGGCTTCGCCGGCCGCATCGGTCATACTTGCCATGCCGCCGACCGTCTGGACGAGATAGCCAAGCGTTATCGCATTGGCCGCTTCCAGCATGGTGTAGGCGAACACCAGGAAGAGACCGACGTTGAAAGCCATAAGCGGCCCGACGATGTGCTTGGCTTGCGCGTACTGCCCGCCAGCGGCGGCGACCGTCGAGGTCACCTCAGAGTCGATCATCGCGACGCAGGTATAGAGTAGGCCGGCGACCCAGCAGGCGATGAGAGCGGCGATAGCGCCGCCTTTACCGACCGAGAAGTTCCAGCCCATGTATTCGCCGACGAGCACGATACCGACGCCGAGCGCCCAGATGTGCCCCGGCCCCAGTACGCGCAACAGCGAGATCTTCTCGCCATGAATGGCTGTTGTCTGGCTCACAGGTGACCTCCCTGGTGCGACGGATCGATGACGAGAGCGTCCTCGATCTCGCCCTCCCGAGAAGATGTCAGAAGTTCCTCGGAGTAGGCCATGTTGGTTTTCAGCATGTCGAAGAGCATCCAAAGGCCGAGCAGAACCGATAGGCCCCAGGCGCCATATTCGAGAAGCTGGAAGTTGTTCAGCGTGTTGAGATCAGGCATGGCGTTTCCTCACTGGTCCTTCCGGCCAAAGCGTTCGGCAATGACTTCGCGGTATTCGCTTTTGGAGAAAGCCACGACCAACAGGAAATAGCCCACCACCACGAGTGCGGTGACGGCGAGCGCGACAAGATCGAACGAATAATCGAAGCGGGAGGCGATGATCGGAGCCGCCGTCTCTGGGGTGAAGCCAAGCTTTTCCCAGCCGGCCTGCATCACCGCATTTTGGCCGAGACCGCTCCACGTCGTCTTGTCGGCGATCGCGAGTTCGGTTTTTCCGCCGCCCGCAAGACCGAGATAAAGTGGAGCGAAGAGCGCCGCGAACACGAGCGCGAGAAGAAAGACGCTATCGAAGAACTGTCCCACAGCCGACTGGCGCGGGGGGATGTAATCACCGTTGCTCATGTTGCCCTCCTCAACCTTTGCGCTGTTTCATAAGGTCGAGGTAGTGCAAATCGAGCCCGTAGATGTGGGCCTTGTCGTTCGAATAGTGGCGCACCATCGCCCAGATCGCAGCGGCGTTGAACAACATCACGAGGCCACCACTGATCAGCAGAGCACCGAGAACGGCATCGTCGTTCACGTGCGGCATCACCTGATAGAACACGAACGTATAGAGCGCCCAAACCACGATCAGGGCTGCGATCGCCCACATACGGTCTTTCCCGTACATCTTGTCGATGCGCGGATCTAAAGCTTTTTGTTGCACGGACACCTCCCCGAAAAGACCGAATGGATTCCGGTCCAGAAATGTTGCCTGTGAGGCAATCTATTTTTATTGAGCGGAAAATCTGCGGCACGGTGCCGCGATGTGTCAAGTCGCGATGCTTCGGAAAACAACATAAGTACCGAAAAAAATGCAGTGCACTGCAACAAAAGCGGGCAGAACGCCTGCCCCCGGCCGTTCAGCAAACTTGAATAGCCGGAAAATTTCTTGCATTATGGGAACAACGGCGACATCCGATGCAATGTGATCGGATCGTCTCCGGCTGGCGTTCGCGCCAGGTGATCAGAGCGGGAGCCCCCGAATGCCGTTCGCACTCTTGAAGTATGCGCTGTCACGGGAGCACCCCGACGACCCGCACTTCCGCTGGAAACCCGAACTCAAGAAGGCCTACGATGTCGTCATTATCGGAGCCGGCGGCCACGGTCTCGCGGCAGCATACTACCTGGCACGCGACCACGGCATCAAGAATATCGCCGTGCTCGAAAAAGGCTGGCTCGCCGGAGGTAATACGGCCCGCAACACGACGATCGTCCGGGCCAACTACCTGACCCCCGAAGGCGTCGCCTTCTATAAGGAGTCCGTCGAACTCTTCCGGACCCTGTCGAATGACCTCGACATCAACGTCATGTACTCCGAGCGGGGTCATTTCACGCTGGCGCACACGGATGCCGCCATGCGTACGGCCCGCTGGCGCGCCGAGGTCAACAAGCACCTGGGCGTCAATTCCGAGGTCATCGACGCCACCGAAGTAAAGCGTATCTGCCCAACGATGAATGTAACGGACGAGGCGCGCTATCCCATTCTCGGCGCGCTTTATCATCCACCTGGCGCCATCGCCCGGCACGACGCGGTCGCCTGGGGCTATGCCAAGGAAGCCATGAAGCTCGGCGTCGAGGTTCACACACAGACTGAGGTGAAGAAAATCCTCATCGAGAACGGCCGCGTGATGGGCGTGGAAACGAACCGCGGCGTCATTCACGCTGGCAAGGTCATGCAGGCGGTGGCCGGCTCCTCGTCGCACGTCGCGCGCATGGCTGGATTGAAGCTGCCCATCAAGACCATCCCACTACAGGCGTGCGTCTCCGAGCCCGTCAAGCCCATCCTCGACCAGATCGTCGTCTCTGGCTCGCTGCACGTCTACATCTCGCAATCCGCGCGCGGCGAGATGGTCATGGGCGGCGCGACCGATCCCTACGGACTTTACTCGACCCGCTCGACTCTCGATTTCAAGGAAAGCCTGATGGGCCATATGCTCGAGTTGTTTCCGTTCATGGGCGAACTGCGCATCCTGCGCCAATGGGCGGGAATGGCCGACATGACTCCGGATTTCTCGCCAGTCATGGGGCTCACTCCCGTCGAAAACTACTACATTGATGCCGGCTGGGGCACCTGGGGCTTCAAGGCCACCCCCGTCAGCGGCAAACGCATGGCCGAATGCATCGCGACGGGCCGCCAGCCCGAGCTTCTCAAGCCCTTCGCGCTGTCGCGCTTCTCCACGTTCGATCTCGTGGGCGAAAAGGGCGCGGCATCGGTGGGCCATTAGGAGACGAGAGCGATGAAGATCCTGAGATGCCCGCTCAACGGACCACGCAACATTTCCGAATTCGTATGGGGCGGCGAGATAAAGCCCATGCCCGATCCAGCGACCGCCACCGACGCGGAGTGGACCGAGTATCTTTTTCTGGAAGACAACATCGCCGGTGAGATCGCCGAGTGGTGGCTGCACGCACCCACCAACTACTGGTTCATCGCCCGCCGGAACACGATAACCGACGAGATCATCGAGACCATGACTTACGATCAATTCCTGGCACGCCGTAAAGTAACCGGCGCGGCGGCAGAGCAGGATACCGCTGGTACGCAGACGGGAGCACCGCCGGCATGACCAGTCACAGCGGCCGCATTCAAAAACCCGGCTTCGGACTTCTGATCGACCAAACCAAGCCATTGTCGTTCACATTCGACGGCAGGCTTTTCAACGGTTTCGACGGAGACACGATCGCCTCGGCTCTTTATGCGAACGGTCAGGCTCTCCTATCGCGCTCCTTCAAGTATCACCGCCCGCGCGGGGCGCTGACCATGAACGGACTCGACGCCAACACTCTGGTGCAGGTTGCCGACGAACCAAACGTCCGAGCCGATCTCCACGCAGTCGCCCCCGGACTAGCTGTGAAGTCCATCAATCGTCTGGGCTCTCTGGAGCGCGACGCGTTCTCGGTGATGGATTACTTCTCGCGGTTTCTTCCCGTCGGCTTCTATTACAAGACGTTCTTCCGCCCGGCCGGCATCTGGAAGTTCTTCGAGCGCCCCATCCGCATCATGGCGGGCCTCGGAACGCTGGACCCGCGTGCCCAGCACAAATACTACGACAAAGCCTATCTCTTTGCCGACGTGGTCGTCGTGGGCGGCGGCCCCGCCGGTCTCCAAGCCGCCATCGCAGCAGCCGAAAGCGGTGCTGAAACTCTGCTGATCGACGAAAACGGAAAACTCGGCGGGTCGCTGCTTTACGGCCGCATCGGCGGCAGCCGCGAAGCCGCCGAAAGTCTGCGCCGAGAGCTCATCGACAAGGCGCATGGATTGAAGGGACTGACGATCCTCTCGAATACCGTCGTCTCCGGTCTTTTCAGCGACGGCTGGATCGCCGCGATCCGGGGCAACAGGCTCTACAAGATCCGCACCCGCCAGACGATCGTGGCCGCGGGCAGCTTCGACCAGCCGCTCGTATTCCGCAACAACGACCGGCCTGGGATTCTCTTCGCCACCGCCGCGCAAAGGCTCATGCGCCTTTACGGCGTGCGCCCGGGTAATCGCGCCGTTATCGCAACCTCGAACGAGTTCGGCTACGAGGCCGCCCTCGACCTGCTCGAATCCGGCACCGAAGTGGCCGCAGTCGTCGACCTCGGCACGACCAACGGCGCTGCTGTCGATGCCATCCGCGAGCGCGGCATCCGGATCGTCAACAACGCCACCCTTGTCGATGCAAAAGGTTATCTTCGCGTCGAGAGCGTCGGCGTCGCCGCCATCACCGGGAAAGGCAAGGCATCGGATGTCACCGACTGGATAACCTGCGACTGCGTGCTGATCTCGGTCGGCTGCTCGCCCGCGCTCAATCTGGCGAGCCACGCAGGCGCGAAGGTCGTTTTCGATCCGGCCATTCAGATGCATCGGGCCGTCGATCCGCCGGAAGGCGTGACGCTCGCCGGCAGCGCCGCCGGAATCTGGACGCCTGCCCTGGTGAGAACCCACGCGAGCCGGACAGGCAGCGTCGCGGCACGCCTCGCGGCCGGGAACGCGGCGGGCGAACGTCCGGACGCCGCCGACCCGGGCGCGTCATCCATTACCCACCCCTACCCGATCTTCAAGAGCGGCAAGGGCAAGGAGTTCATCGACTTCGACGAAGACCTGACCATCAAGGACATCGTAAATTCGGTGAAGGACGGCTACGACGACATCCAGCTCGTCAAGCGGTACTCGACCGCCGGGCTTGGGCCAAGCCAGGGCCGACACGCCAACCTGAACACCATCCGCATCGTCGGCGAAGTCACAGGCAAGCCGCTGGAAGTGATCGGCACGACGACGTTCCGGCCGCCTCTGGTCCCTGAAAAGTTCGCCCACATGGCCGGGCGCGCGTTCGAACCCACCCGACTGACCTCGATGCACCGCCGCCACGAGGAGCTGGGCGCGCAGTTCATGACGGCCGGACTCTGGTTGCGTCCGGCCTACTACGGCGCCAGGGATGATGCGCCGCGCGCCATCGAGGACGAAGTCCGCGCCGTTAGAAACGCAGCCGGAATCATAGACGTTTCGACGCTCGGCGGGCTCGACATTCGCGGACCGGATGCGGCCGCCTTCATTGACCGGATGTATACGTGGGCCTACGAGAAGCAGCCGGTCGGGCGCGCGCGATATACGCTCATGACGGACATCGCCGGCGTGATCATTGACGATGGCGTCGCCTGCCGCCTCGCGCCGAACCACTACTACGTCACCGCGACCACCAGCGCCGTTGATCAGGTCTATCGCGCCATGACGTGGTTCAACGTGCAGTGGAAAATGGACGTGGACGTCGCCAACGTCACGGCGGCCTACTCCGCCGTCAACCTTGCCGGTCCCAAGGCGCGCGAGATCGTGCAGTCGCTG
>JALOTA010000031.1 GCA_025458125.1 Hyphomicrobium sp. | reverse complement strand
AAAAAGAACAGCGATCCGCCAAAAAAGATGTTCCGCGCCATGGCTTTTGTCATGACTTCGCGCATTGCCGGGGTGCCTCCTCCAGACAGACTGTCCCATGGGGAGCACTCTGGCCGAGCCCGGCGGAACGGCACTTAACGAAAGGCAAGTCCGGCGTCGAAAACTTCGGGAAGAACCCTGCAACGATGGGGACTTTCAACTGGGGCCGGCGAGCGCTTGCCTGGGCCTGATGGACGCTAACCATCCGTCGGCCCGTCAGCATACCAAACCAGCGTCAACCCGGACCCACGCAGCGAACGCACTTAGCCTATGTCAATCGTGGATTGCGTGGCTTGTCGTTGGCACCGTCGGCCTTTCTTAGACGGCTATAAAGGCCGACATGTCGATCGCATGGTCATCAAGCACGCTTTGTGCGACCGACATCGCCAGCCAGCCGATCAGTACAACCCCGAGCAGTGTCCCGAACAGAACGGCCACGCTGATCAGTTCGCGGCTTGCCGGTTCACTGACTTCCTGCGAGGCATGGATCTGCGTCCTTCCGGCTCTCATGCGGCCTCCAATCCGCCGGCGAACTTCAAGTCGCCCATGCGCCGGATACGGTCGCTCGAATCGGCTCCAATCACGGCAACATCGCCGATGCTTGCGGCCAGATCCGCCACGGCATCGTGCGGCAGTATGCAGAATGCGGTTGAGAGTGCGTCGGCCATTTCCGCAGTCGGCGCAAAGACCGACAAGCTCAGCCAGTGCCGGGGGCTCTCTCCCGTCCTCGGATCGATCAGATGATGACGGAACGTCTTGGTATCAAAAATCAGCGTCTTCGGCTCGCTGGTCGCAATGGCCACGCCGGCGACGGAAACGGCTGCCTTCGCCGCGGGAATCCCCACGGCGCGACGCGTCGTGCCGGGCAGGCGAAGCTCTCCGGCATCGATGACAACGTCGCTGAACCCGTGGGCGATCAGGATCTCCGTCACCCGGTCGGCAATGCGTCCTTGCGCGATTCCGTTCAGCGTAATCCGCGCGCCAGGATGCAGCCGGATCCGATCCGCCATGATCTCAATGGGCGTTCCTGCGAGCGCAACCCGCTCGGCGGTAGGCGGAAGGCCGTTTGCGGCATCCTGCCATAGCGGTTGTATCGTTGGATCAAAGACCCCGTCCAACCGGGTTCGCCAGTCGATGGACGATCGCAAAAGCCCGGCGAGTTCCGCCGAGGGCGCGTCGATGCTGCCTTCCGAATTGAGGCGGCTGACTTCGGAAGCCGGCCGGTGAAGAGAAAAGATCTGCTCTAGCCGTTCGATCTCCATGGCCACGGCATCCAGCGCCGCCCGGGCGGCTTCCGCATCCGGCCCATACAGCGACACCCTCGCCTCGCCGCCGAGCGCCGAACCCCGCCACACCAAGGCCGGCTGCTTTTCTCCAGTCGCCACAAGCATGCCGGCGCCCGCAATGGCACCGGCGGCAAGCCCCGTTACGATGAACTTGCGTCGCGTCAGCGTCATATATCTCTCCGCGCTTCTTCTGCCACGGTATCGGCACGGACCGGTCTGTTGCCCGGCCCAGCCATGGTTCGGTCGTTCCTACGCTTCAGAACGATGCATTGGTGTGGGTCGCACATGATCACCTGGCAACGCAGACACAGGACGCACTCGTTGGGATTTATTCTTCCCAACGTATCGATGGCGCCGACGGTGCACTGCGTTTCGCAATACCGGCATTCGCGTCCACACTGCGGCCTGCGATGCAACCAGTCGAACAGCTTGATCTTGGCCGGAATGCCGAGCGCGGCCCCAAGCGGGCACAGATAGCGGCAGAAAAAACGTTCGATGAAGAGTCCTGCCGTGAGCAGCGAAAGTGCGAACAGGACGAACGGCCACTGGCGCATGAAGCGCATGGAAATGGCCGTCTTGAAGGGTTCGACTTCGGCGATCACGAGCGCCTTCTCCATCGAATAGAACGAGATGGCGAGGATCAGGATGAAAAGCGTGTATTTGATCGCCCATAGCCGTTCCTGAAGTGCGAACGGGACCTCGACTTGACGCACGCCGAGCCGCTTTGCAGCCTCGTTAAGCAGTTCCTGGAGTGCCCCGAAGGGACAGAGCCAGCCGCAGTAGACGCCGCGCCCGAGAAACAGAAGCCCCAGAGCGACGAAAGACCAGAGAATGAAGATGACCGGTTCAATCAGGAAGGTTTCCCAGCGGAAACCGCTCAACAACGAATGCAGGAAAGCGATCACCTGAACGACGGATAGCTGCCCGTTGGCGTACCAGCCCAGGAAAATGAGCGTAAAAAGCAGAAATCCGGTGCGGGTGTAGAGCCAAAGCCGTGGGCGGCGCACAAATGATTCCTGCGCAAAGAAGATGATTGCCACCAGCATCACCATCATGCCCACCACCGCAATGGTGACGGGCTTGCGCCGCCATGCGGCAACCCACAGCGGTTCGGGCTCGGCGCCGGCCGGACTGGCCTGCGTACCGTGGTATTTTTCCGGCAGCTCGTAGGAGAGCGGAATGCGAATAGTAGACTTTGTACCATCCTGGCGCTCGCGCTCGGCAATGACCTCGACGAGCAGCGGTCTCGATGGATCGATCTGCATCCCCGACCCGATCCGGAATAGGCTCAACTCATTGAGGGCCGGTGCATCCGCAAGGGCCAGCTTATCGAGGCGAACGTAGTTTTCCTTTTTCAGCGGAACGGGCCTGCCGTCCTGGCTGATCGCGAGACGGTCGAAATAGCCCGCTGAAAGATATTCGGTCCCTCTGTGTGAATGCAGGCCGGCGCCTCCGATGAAGAGCGCAAACTCGTCTGGCGCCAAGGCTGCCATCTGCCGCGAGTAGCTCTGCTTGCCGAGCAGATTCTGACCGATCGTCGGAGGATCGAGTATGGCAGCCCACAGATCGATAAACGGCGCACTGTCGGCGGGGAGCGGATTGGCGATTTCGCCAAAGCGCTCCCCGGCCTCTCTGATGTCCATGACGACATGTGAAATGGAACCTTCGGCGGCCAGTTCCTGCCAGGTTCTCACGTCAAACGAAGACCGATCTATGCCCGATGCTCCCATACCGGGGATGTTTTCAGCCAGCGCCACCGTTCGCGCAGTTCGCAGAATTGCGTCGCGCATGACACCGGTCGAAACCGTCGCTCTCGCAATGATGGGAGGAAGCTGCGAGCTGTCTTCAAAAGCTTCGATGCCGCTGGATTTCAAGTCATAGCCGGAAAACCCATTGACGTATCTCCTGATGTCCTCATCCGAAATTCCAAGAGTGAGAACGGGTTCGCTGTGCCGTACCAGGACGGCGCCGGAGATTTTTCCCTCCGTCGAAATGCCGACCAGGATATCGAGCGGCTGGCCAGAGTATCCGACCGAACCGGAGACCTCGGCCGTGGACGCAATGAAGCCAATGAATTTGTCTCCGGCATGAACCCGCCACGCGGGAGCATCGTGATCACTTCGAGTGAACCGGATTTCTCCGGTAATTCCCGGAAAGATCTCTTTCGCAATTGCGGAGTCAGGCTGGGTCACCGATGGGGGCTTCGTGGCTGGAGTCGCGTGCGACGCGCCACTCGCCAACAGGGCGACCAGGAGGAAACTGATCAAGGTCAAGCACGGAACGAGGCACGGCCAAAGCAGGCTCAGCTTCGCGCTGACCCATGCCGAAGCACTGATCGATCCAAGCTTCCGGCGCATCTCCGATCCTCGCGACGATGCAACGAATGTCGCACGGCTGGAATTGATCGGCTTCACCAAAGTCAAGTTGGATCGCTGCAGGATGAGACACGCTGTCCGCGAAGTAAAAAAACGTGGAGGCAGGACGGCCATGAATGCGCGGTTGCCAACGACGGCATTGAAGTCGCTCTTATTGAGTGGAGCTGCGGCGTCTCTTCTCGCCCTTGCGGGTGGCGCGGCAGCCGACGAAAAGCCGAAAGGTCACGGCGACGCTCCGGCGGCGGCGTATTCGCCCAATCTGAACACCCTTGGTCAGATCAAGGTCGAGATTCCCGGCCGCAAGCCTGATGACCCGGTCATGACAGCCGAGGAATTCAACAAAGCCTCGACGATATACTTTGAGCGCTGTGCCGGATGTCACGGCGTCCTTCGCAAGGGGGCCACGGGCAAACCGCTCACAACCGACATCACGCGTGAACGCGGATATGACTCGCTCAATGCATTTATCACCTATGGGTCCCCGGCCGGCATGCCGAACTGGGGCAGCTCCGGGGCGTTGACCGAAGCCGAAGTCGACATGATGGCGCGGTACTTGTTGCTCGAACCGCCGCAACCGCCGGAATTCGGCATGGAGGAAATGCGCAAGACCTGGAAGGTTCTTGTTCCCGTTGAGAAGCGTCCGACCAAGCAGATGAACAATCTGAATCTGGACAACATCTTCTCGGTGACGTTGCGCGATTCTGGCGAAGTCGCTCTGATAGACGGCGACAGCAAGAAGATCGTGAAAATCCTGAAGACTGGCTACGCGGTGCACATTTCGCGCCTCTCCGCCTCCGGCCGTTACCTCTTCGTCATCGGCCGCGACGCCAAGGTCAACATGATCGATCTTTGGATGGAGGAGCCCGAAACCGTTGCCGAGATCAAGATCGGCGCCGAAGCGCGCTCTATCGAGACGTCGAAGTTCAAGGGCTTCGAGGACAAGTACGCCATCGCAGGATCCTACTGGCCGCCACAGTACGTGATCATGGACGGCGCGACGCTGGAACCTCTGAAGATCCAGTCGACGCGGGGGATGGTCTATGACACGCAGGAGTACCACCCCGAGCCGCGCGTCGCGTCCATCCTGGCGTCTCATTACCGGCCGGAGTTCATCGTCAACGTCAAGGAGACGGGAAAGATCCTTCTCGTCGACTATTCCGACATCAAGAATCTCAAGACGACCGAGATCGAAGCCGAACGCTTCCTGCATGACGGCGGCCTCGACTCCACTAAGCGTTACTTCCTCGTCGCGGCCAACGCCCGTGGCAAGATAGCCGTCATCGATACGAAGGAAGGCGTCTTGACCGCACTCGTCGAGACCGGTGGTCAGACACCCCACCCGGGGCGCGGCGCCAACTTCGTCCATCCCGTCCACGGCCCGGTCTGGGCGACATCACATCTGGGCGATGAAAAAGTCGCTCTGATCGGCACCGATCCCAAGGGCCATCCCGACCAGGCATGGAAGGTCGTTCAGCGGTTCGATGCACTGGGAGGCGGTTCACTGTTCGTGAAGTCGCATCCGAAGTCCCAGCATCTCTACGTCGATGCGACACTTAACCCCGAAGCGGCCATCTCCGGTTCGGTCGCCGTCTTCAAGATCGGCGAACTCGGCCAGGATAAGCCGAAGTTCACGACACTTCCCATTGCCGAGTGGGCCGCGATTGGAGAAGGCCAGCCCCGTGTTGTTCAAGGCGAGTACAACGAGGCCGGCGATGAAGTGTGGTTCTCGGTATGGAACGCCAAGGACAAGGTGTCGGCTATCGTCGTCGTGGATGACAAGACCTTGAAGCTGAAGCACGTGATCAAGGACCCCAAGTTGATCACGCCGACCGGCAAGTTCAACGTCTTCAACACGCGCAACGACGTCTACTGAGACGTCGCCCAAGGGGGCGTACCATCGCCCCCTATCTATCTCTTCCGCGAGACCGCGCTTGCGCAAAGCCCGTGAACGGCAGGTGGAAAACATGAAACTTCCAGGACGCGTCTATCTTGTTGGTGCAGGCCCAGGCGATCCCGACCTCTTGACCGTCAAGGCCGCGCGCCTTCTGGCCGGCGCGGAAGCCATCGTTTACGATCGTCTCGTCTCCCGAGAAATTCTTGCGATGGCCGGCCCCAAGGCTCTGCTGTTCCCTGTCGGAAAATCTCCCAAGAAGCATCCCGTTCCCCAGGAAGAGATCAACCGCCTTCTCATCACCCTCGCGGCCGCCGGCTATATGACCGTGCGCCTCAAGGGCGGCGATCCGTTCATTTTCGGCCGCGGTTCGGAAGAGCTTCTGGCGATCAAGCGCGTCGGTCTGCGTTGCGACATCGTTCCCGGAATCACCGCGGCACAAGGTTGTGCGGCGAGCGTCGCCGTGCCGTTGACCCATCGCGGACTGGCCACGAGCGTTCGCCTGATCACCGGACACTGCCGTGAGGATCAGCCTCTGGACCTCGACTGGAAGGGACTTGCCGATCCGGCAACGACGCTCGTGGTCTATATGGGGGCTGCAAACATCGCCGAGATTACGTCACGCCTGGCATACGAAGGCCTTGCGCAAAAAACGCCGGTTCTTGCCATCAACAACGGAACAACGCCGCGCGAACGGCGCCTGCTCAGCGACCTTTCCAGCATCGCCGCCGACATCAAGAAAGCCGATTTCCAGGGGCCCGTGCTGTTCTTCATCGGCGAGGTCGTCTCTCTCTATGCAGCCGCCGGGATCAATCCACTGCTGCGCGAAGTCATCCCGTCGGCAGCAGAACACAACGCCGTACCCGTACATGCATAGCGCTATCGGCATCGCAGTCCTTTCCATCGCGCTGTGCGGCATCGCCGGCGCACCCGTCTTCGCTCAAGAATCGGATGGAAATCTCGAGCGGCTCGTTCGCCAGGATTGCGGGTCGTGTCATGGAATGACTCTCAAGGGCGGTCTGGGGCCGGATCTGCGCGCCGCGCGGCTGGCCGGACGCGACAAGGCCGAAATCGCCCGGATAATTCTGGACGGAGTTCCAGGTACGGCTATGCCGCCGTGGCGTCCGCTGCTGTCGGAGAGCGACGCCCTCTGGATCGCCAGCTATCTTTTGTCGGAGGACGGCAAATGAGACCCGGCGGCCTATTGATCGCAGCGCTGATGGCAACGGCATTTTTTCTGACGGGTGATGCGCCGGCCCGAACCGAGCCGGCCGCAGTGCGCGGAAGCGGCGATCTCGGCATCGTAATCGAGCGCTCGAGCGGTTCCTTGCTGATCGTCGATACGACGCAGCGGCAGATCATCTCGCGCGTCGAAGGAATGGGTGATCTGTCGCATGCGTCCGCGGTGTTTTCGCCGGATTCCCGCTACGCCTTCGTATTCGGCCGCGATGGCGGCCTGACAAAAGTCGACCTGCTCACGTCGAAAATCGCGGGCCGCGTCATTCAAGCCGGCAATTCGATCGGCGGCGCGATATCGGACGACGGCACGCTCATCGCTGTCGCGAACTATGAACCCGGGGGCGTGAAAGTTTTTGACGCCACGACTCTTGCCGAATTGGCCGTCATTCCCGCGACATGGACGGGCGGACAATCCAAGGTGATCGGCCTGGAGGATGCGCCTGGACGAACGTTCGTGTTTTCGCTCTGGGATGCCGGCCAGACATGGATTGCCGATCTTTCCAATCCCGCAAATCCGGTGATCACCAAATTCACGGACATCGGCAAGCAGCCCTACGACGCTCTCATAACGGGCAACGGCCGGTTTTACGTCGCAGGTCTCTTCGGCGAAGACGGCCTGACGATGATCGATCTCTGGCAGGACACTCCCAAGCCGGCTCGGATTCTCGATGGCTACGGACGCGGTCGAGCACCGCTTCCCGTCTACAAGATGCCCCACCTGGAGAGCTGGGCCGTTGCCGGCGACCGGCTGGTGCTGCCCGCCATCGGCCGCAACGAACTTCTCTGGGCTGATCTGCGCGGCTTCGCGGAAATTACAAGAACACCGGTTTACGGACAGCCCGTGTTCGCCGTTGCTCGTCCCGACGGCCGCCACGTCTGGGTCAACTTCGCTCCGCCAAACAACGACACGATCCAGGTCGTCGACAGCCAGACGGGTAAAATCGTCAAGGAACTGAAGCCGGGACCCGCGGTTCTGCATATGGAGTTTACGCCGCGCGGCCATGAAGTCTGGGTGTCGGTACGCGACCGGAATGTCGTTCAAGTCTATGACACGCGAACCTTTGACCTGAAGGCTGAGTTGCCGGCTGTCAACCCGAGCGGAATTTTCTTCTCATCCCGCGCGCACCAGGTGGGGCTCTAGCTATGGCAGACATGGCGAAAATGGATTTCAGAGACCGGCTGATCGAGGAATGGCAACGCGACCTCCCCCTGACATCACGGCCTTTCGCGGTTGTCGCCCAAGCTCTCGGTGTTCACGAGAGCGACGTCTTGGCGGCCCTGCAGGAATTCAAAAGCGAGGGGCTGATCAATCGGGTCGGCGGAGTTGTTCGCCCCAATACCATCGGGGCCAGCACCCTCGCGGCGCTTTCGGCACCTGATCTCGATGTCGGCGCCGTTGCCGCGATGCTGACATGCGAACCGGGAATCAATCACGTTTATCTGCGCGAGAACGACTGGAACCTCTGGTTCGTGGTCACGGGGCCGGATCGCGCATATGTTCAACAGGTTCTGCAGCGTGTCATGGCTCGGACCCGGCTGACGGTGCTCGATCTCGCTCTGGAAACTCCTTATCACATCGATCTCGGCTTCTCGTTGCAACCCTCCCGCCCCGGACAGCCCCAGCATTATGCTCCGCCCACTCGGGCTTGCGAGAGCTACACTCCCGCGCCCCACGATCGCGATCTTGTTCAGGTTCTGACGTCGGGGCTCCCGCTCGTCGCGGAACCGTTCAAATATATCGGCGCCGCACTGGGTATTCCCGAAGCACAGATCATCGAGCGTCTCACGGCTCTAGTGGCGCAAGGCGTGATCCCGCGCATTGGTGTTATTGTCCGTCACCGGGCATTGGGATGGCGTTCGAATGCGATGGCGGTTTGGGATGTTCCGCCGGAAGATATCGACCGGGCGGGTGCGCTGTTGGCGAAGGCGCCCGGAGTCAACCTCTGCTATCGGCGGACGCGATATGCGTCGGCATGGCCGTTCAATCTCTACTGCATGGTACATGCCAGGACGCGAGATGAGGCGCTAAGCTGTATCGTCGAGGCGCAGTCTCAGGCCGGCATCGGCCGGTATCCGCGCCAGATCCTCTTCTCTCTTCGCTGCTATAAGCAGACCGGAGCCATGGTCTCGCATCCCAGGGAGGCCGCATGATGCCATCTCGAGCAGTCCACGGCCCAGCACGGCTCGACGAACTCGATCGCGCCATAATCAATCGCCTCCAGGACGGGTTCCCGCTCGTCCCAAATCCCTTTGACGTGGTCGCTGGTGAACTGGGCTGCTCCTCTCCAGCCCTCATCAACCGGGTTCAACGGCTGATCGCGACAGGTGCTGCGACCCGCTTCGGGCCATTCTTCGATGCGGAAGCGATGGGCGGCGCCTTCTGTCTTTGCGCGATGTCCGTACCCCAGGACCGCTTTAACGCCGTGGCCGCTCTGGTAAATGCCAAGCCCGAGGTCGCCCACAACTATGAGCGCGAACACGACCTCAACATGTGGTTCGTGCTCGCCGCGGAAGAAGTCAGCCAGATCGACGAAATTGCAGACCGCATCGAGCAGGAAACAGAACTTGCGGTTCTGCGGTTCCCGAAGCTTGAGGAATTCTACATCGGCTTCAAGGTGACGGCATGACGATGCTCGATCCCATCGATCGTCTTCTGATCGCGGCCACACAAGCCGGAATACCGCTCGAGAAGCACCCCTACGCCCGCGTTGCCGAGCATCTCGGACTTTCGGAGGTCGAAGTCCTGGCGCGGCTCGCAGCTCTGGAGAACTCCGGAATCATCCGGCGCATTGCATTGGCGCCTAATCACTACATATTGGGAATGACGGCCAATGGAATGACCGTATGGGATGTCGACGACGCGGTGGTCAGCGAATGCGGGCGCGCTATCGGCGCCCTCCCGTTCGTCACTCACTGCTACCGCCGCCCGCGCGCACTCCCGGTTTGGCCCTTCAATCTCTTCGCCATGGTACATGGTTCGGACCGGGAAGAGGTCGAGACCAAGCGGATGGAAATTGCAAAGTTGCTGGGTGATGCCTGCCGGAGCGGGACGATCCTCTACTCGAAACGCATACTCAAGAAGTCCGGCTTCCGGTTGTCCTGAAAGAGGAGTGACGCCGTGTTTCGTCTCTCGCATTATATGCAGCAGTTGGTGAACCCGACTCCAGTCCGGCATCGCAGCGGGCCGGTGCGCCCCGTCGTTATCTGGAACCTGACCCGGCGCTGCAATCTGAAGTGCCGTCACTGCTATGCAGTGGCCGCTGATCATCATTTCCCCGGCGAGTTGACGACAGAAGAGGCGTTCGCGGTCCTCGATGATCTCGCGGCATACCGAATTCCCGCACTCATCCTTTCCGGAGGCGAGCCGCTGTCGCGCAGCGATACGCTCAGCATCGCGCGCCGTTCGAAATCACATGGACTCTACACGGCGCTCTCGACCAACGGCACCACCGTTACCCACAGCGTGGCCCGGGAACTTGCCGAAATCGGTTTCGACTACGTAGGCATCAGTCTCGACGGCATTGGCTCGACCAACGATTGGTTCCGGGGCCAGAACGGCGCTTTCGACGCCGCGCTCGCGGGAGTGCGGGCCTGCAAGGCACGGGGCGTAAAGGTCGGGCTGCGCTTCACGATGACAGGCGATAATGCCCGGCAGCTCCCGGATCTCCTGAAGCTCGCGGCGGCCGAGGGGGTCGAGAAATTTTATCTGTCTCATCTCGTCTATGCCGGGCGCGGCAACAAGCACCGCTGCGACGATACCAATTGGAGTACGACGCGCACGGCCATGGACGGCTTGATAGAGCGGGCCTGGCAATCGGCCAACACCGGCCTGCCCCTGGACATCGTGACGGGCAATAACGATGCGGATGCCGTCTACTTCCTGCAATGGGCATCGGCGAATTTTGCCAGCGAACAGGTAGCTCACCTGCGGCGGCACCTGGAGGCGTGGGGAGGTAATTCCTCCGGGCTTGGCGTTGCCAACATCGACACGCAGGGCGTGGTACATCCGGACACCTACTGGTCCGACTACGCAATAGACAGCGTCCGAAATCGCCCGTTCAGCGCAATCTGGGAGGATCTTGGCGATCCGATGCTTGCAGGCTTGCGCGCAAGGCCGAGACCCTTGAAGGGGCGCTGCGGGATCTGTGCGTTCAAATCCGTCTGTGGCGGCAACACGCGAATTCGCGCGCTGCAATTGACGGGCGATCCCTGGCAAGCCGATCCCGCCTGCTATCTCAGCGATACCGAAATCGGATTAGGCGCCGACCAAGGCATTGAAAGGTTGCAGGTGATAGAGCCGTTCAGGGGCAAGAGACATGATCCTGCGCACCGTTTTCATTAGCGCGATGATTCTTGTTGCCGCTGGCGCCCATGCCCAAACCGGCGCGCCGGGCCACTATCAGCAGCTTTGCGCTCAGTGCCACGGTTCGAACCGCCTCGGGGAAACGGGCCCGGCGCTTATCCCCGAAGCGCTGTCGCGTCTGAAGGGAGCGGCGCTGGTCAAAGTGATCAGCGAAGGCCGGGTGGCAACACAGATGCCGGCTTTTTCCGAACGGCTCACGCAGGACGAGATTGCCAAACTCGCAGACTACCTGACCCAGCCGTTGGCCGAGTCCCCCAGCTGGACCGGCGGCGACGTCGCCACAAGCCGAAGCCTTGCACCCGGCTATTCGCCTGCTACGGCGCCAGTTTTCAAGTCCGACCCGCTCAATCTGTTTCTGGTTGTCGAGACGGGAGATCACCACGTCTCGGTCCTTGACGGCGATACCTTTGAGAGGCTCGATCGCTTCGCCACGCCGTATGCGGTACACGGCGGCCCGAAGTTCACGCCCGATGGACGTTTTGTCTTCATCATGTCGCGCGACGGATGGGTTCAGAAATACGACCTCTGGTCGCTCAGGGAAGTGGGCCGCGTTCGCGCGGGCCTCAATTCGCGTAACATCGCCATATCACGGGATGGCAAATGGCTCGCCGTCGCCAACTATCTGCCAAACACCCTGACCATCCTATCAACGGACGATCTTTCCGTGTCTCGCATTTTCGATGTGGCGGACAAGAAAGGGACGGCGTCGCGGGTGTCGGCGGTCTATCAGGCACCAACCCGCAATAGCTTCATCCTCGCCTTGAAGGATGTTCCGGAGATCTGGGAAATCTCCACCGATCCGGATGCCAAGCCGGTTTACGAAGGACTGGTGCACAGTCACGAAAGCGGCATGACGGAAGCGATTCCATCATCTCAAGGTCTCTTCGCGCGGCGGCGCATCACGGTTTCCCGCCCCATAGATGATTTCTTCTTCGATCCGGAGTACCGCAATCTGATCGGCACATCGCGAGATGGAGATCGAGGCGTGGTCGTCAATCTGATTGTCGGACGCGAAATCGCCGAACTTCCGCTCAGTGGCATGCCGCATCTGGGTTCGGGCATCAGCTGGATCAGGAATGGACGGCGCGTCATGGCGACCCCGCACCTGAAGGAGGCCAAGCTCAGTATCATCGACGTCAAGGATTGGTCCCTCGTCGATACGGTCAAGACCGATGGACCGGGCTTCTTTCTGCGCTCTCATGAGACATCGAACTACGTCTGGGCCGATGTGTTCTTCGGTCCGAACAAGGACGAGATGCACATCATCGACAAGCAAACGCTCAAGATCGCGAAAACCCTGAAACCCGTACCGGGCTCAACCGCGGCTCACGTCGAATTCGACCGGCATGGCCGGTACGCGCTGGTCTCGATCTGGGAAGATGACGGGGCGCTCATCGTCTACGACGCGGCGACCCTGGAAGAAGTCAAGCGCATTCCCATGCGCAAGCCCTCGGGAAAATACAACGTCTATAACAAGATCACTTTCTCGGAGGGGACCAGTCATTGAGACGGCAAGCACGGACCGTTCCGGGGCCGCATCGCTGACACTACCCAAGAGCGCCGTGCGCGCCCAGTACCGCTCCCGCGACGGTAACGAAACTGACAGAGAGAAGAAGGACGTGCATGCGCCAAACCAGCAGCAGCGTCCCTTCAGGATCACGCATTGCACGATCGCGCACCCAGCGATGCAGGAATAGCGGCTCGGCAATGAAGAGGACGAACGTGAAGATCGCCCAAACCGCGATCATGGCGTGCATCCACCAGAAGGAAGGCTCAGAGAGCCGGTCCCAGGCGTCGAGCCGCTGGGTCATGTAGAAGCCCGTCAGACCCGCAAGAACAGTCGATATCTTTGCCTGTCGCGCAAAGCGTCCTTCGATGCGCTCGAACAGGTTCAGCCGCTCGGCGGCGGGGATCGATTGCATGAGGCTCGGAAGCAAGACGAGCGTCACCAAGCTCACGCCGCCGATCCAATGAACGACGGCGAGGACATGAACGGCGCGGGCAATCGATATTTCGTCCATCAGTTAAGCTTCAATCAAATGCAGTCGCCAGATGCCTCGCCCGATATAACCGTGAGACCGGTGCCAGCCGCCGCGACGATCGCCTGACCTGCGAACATCGCGCACGACATAACCGCCTCATACGGCTGACCCTATCTGGGCGTCTTTGGATAGGCGCAATCCGATAGCCGCGTCTTGTCCAGTTCGGCAAGAAAGACCTCCGCTGCCGCAGCCAGCTTTGCCTTCAGCCTGCATTTCGGAGTGAGAACGCAAGCGCCTCCGTCCGCCCGGAAGCATTCCACCAGTGCATGCCGCGCTTCCAGATGACGAACCACCTGACCGATGCTGATATCCGCCGCGGGGCGTGCCAGCCGGAAGCCGCCGCCGATGCCTCTCTGGGTCGAAATGAAGCCTCCGGAAGCAAGCTGCCCCACGACCTTCGTCAAATGATTACGCGAGATGACGAACTCGCGCGCAATCTGATCCGTCGTGAAAACAGTGTCCGGTTCGCCCGCTAGGCGCATCAGCGTTCGGAGACCGTAGTCGGTGAAGGAAGTCAGTCGCATGCGGTTGCTCTGCGATGGGACAAAATACGCATTGCCGATACTGATAATGAACGACAAAATAAACATCGAGAATACCGCAATAGTGACGCAGCGAAATTTGGCCGCCACGCCGGCACCCTCAACAGAAACCGCAGGGAGTTGGCATCCACAGCGTCTTGCCGGAAACGCAAGCAATCGAGGTCAAGACGATGGGCGGCGAAACCGATGCCCGATCAAATCCGGCTGCGACCGATGATTTCGAGGTCTATCTGGCCTGGAGCGACATGACGCTACGGGTCCGATCCGATCAGACCCTTCTATCGGTCTTGCTCGAAGCAGGCGTGGCGATATCGCCTGGCTGTCTGACAGGCGGCTGCGGTGAGTGCGCAACCGCATACGTTGAAGGAGATGTCATTCATAAGGACAGCTGCCTCAGCGCCGTCGACCGCGAACGCTTTCTCTGCCCCTGCGTCTCACGCGCAAAGTCACGGATCGTCGTTGCCGCCTAGGCACCGCAACCCGGGCTTGGGAGGGAGCCGGAACACTTCGATCCACGCGACAGGATCGATGTCATGAGCATCATCCGCTCCGCTTGAATTCCGGTGGCAATTCTACGCGCAAGCTCAGTTTTTCCGGTCAGAAGAGCCGGAATGATCTCCGTCTGGCGAGTCCGCTTAAAGTCTTCCCAGATATTCTTGAACGCCAACGGTTCTTTCGCCGAAGGCATCCAGGCGCCGGACAAGGCGCGATCCAGCCGCCGGCTGGCTGACTGCACCGTCGAATAAAGAGCCCGGCGTGTCGCTTCATCTCGTGCATCAAGCATCGACAGCAGCGCACGGCGGGCCTCGACCAGCGATTCAAGGATCGCCGCTTTCGGCCAAGCCGTCGAGATCTCCCGTTTACCCTCGTATCCGACGGTATGCGCGGCGGCCTCGAACTCGATCGACCGGCCGTTGATCGATATGAGGCCCTCCTCCTCCAGATCACTGAGCAGGCGTGAAAGCGAGCCGGGCGCGGCACCCAGTAGCGCGGCGATCTCCTTTCTTTGAATCGGCAATTCGATCTCGAAAAGATCTTCCGCGCTATCGGGGTTGCAGATGTCGCGCATCTGCAGGAGGAGCTTGATGAACCGGCTTCTCAAGCCCTCCGTCAGCAGCGCTGCACACTTAACCTGCACTCGATCCAGATCCTCCAGCGCCTTCTGTACGAAGTACTCGCGAACCGACGGGGACTGCTTCAAAAGCTGTGAAAGTTGCGACAATTCAATGAACAGCACTTCGCAGCGCGTTAGCGCTTCGGCAGCGTTGCTGTGCGCCGACATCGCCAGGAAAGCTCTGTATCCGATCACATCATCAGGGCCGGCAAGGCTCAGAAGCGCGGAATTGCCGTCCTCATCGACCCGGCGCAGGCCGATCATCCCTCCGATCACGAGATGCACGCCTTTGCACACGTCCCCTTGAGCGAAGATGGTCTGGCCGGCGCCGTAGACCCGCGAGCGGCCGACTTTTTTCAACAGCAGTTCGACATTCTCTTCAACGCATGAAAGCGGGATGATCGAGCATAAGGCTGAAGCTTTCTGCGCCATTCACTTCTCCTTCCGGCACGGCAATGCCTGACGCGGCCCGGCCGGCTTCGAACAAATGCCCGGCGAGCGGCGCAATACGCGAACTGTCCCCTGACCCGCCGCGCCAGACCTTGATAAGGATCAAGCGCAACGTACGCAGCATTACGTGTTCAGGTGCTTCCGCGTTTGCGGCCCAAGAGACGGTCCGGTTGCGCGGCTTTTGGTGCATTGACACGCTGGCACGGCTTGCAGCGGTCAGGCCCGACTTAACAACTGTCAAAGCTCACAGGGCATGAGGGCGGTAGTCTGGCTCAAGTGAAGGCTTCCGCGGCTCGGCGTGATGCGACACCTGATGACCAGGACCGGATCAGGACCCACCATTCTGGCGGGAATGACGCCTCGTGAACTCGATCACCTCATGGAATTCGCGAGCGTCATCGAGGTGCCTGCGAGAAAGGTCCTCCTGAACGAAGGGATGCGTCCCACTCATTTGCACATTGTTCTGGAAGGCACCGCCGAACTCTTTGTCCGGCGCGGACGTAAGGAATCTTCTCTGGCGCTTGTAAAGAGGGATATGCCCTTTGTATTGGCGGCAGTCGTGAAGGACGCGCCATATCTGATGTCGGCTCGAACCGTGAGCGATGCCCGGATTCTTTGCCTCTCCGCCAACGTCTTTCGCTCCTCCATGCGCCGCGACTCGGGACTTGCCCTCGCCACGGCCACCGCAATGAGTGACGCCTATAGATCGGTCGTCCGTCAGTTCCGCATTCACAGGCTGCACTGCGCACAAACGCGTCTGGCGCACTACTTGATCGGCCTGCAGCACAAGTCACCCGGCGCCGATACTGTCACGCTCGAGGTTTCCAAGCGCCGGCTGGCGTCGCTGTTGGGAATAAAGCCGGAGAGCCTGTCGCGGGTCTTCGCCGGGCTCAGCCACTACGGCGTCCAGGTCGACGGCAACAACATCACCATCGCCGACTTCCGTGCACTGGAGGACCTCAGTCAATACGACTACGATCTGGACAACGAATAGGTACCGCAGACCAAGTTCGCTCTCCCGGCCACTGCTGGCAGCGGTTCGGAAAGGTCGAGCACTGCCCCAGCCCTAACCGCACGCTGCCGCCCACGAAACCCCCAACAGGGCGCCGGGACGGATACAGTTGTTGCCGAAGAAAAAACCGGGCGCGCTAAATACTTGTAATCATTGGCTGTGCTGGCAGTCTGGCGCGAACGGGTCTCAGCTCGGCAAGCCGAAGAACAGGGATTTTTGGCGCTTTTTCGCGACGCTGGACCTCGCGGACGGCGCTATTTGCCCGATAATCTGCGCGATCGGCCAGAAGTTCCCTGAAATCAGAACAGCGAACTTTTCAAGACGTAACTGGCATAAGTCTGATGTGATCAGCGACTTATTCAAACCGAACAGGCGACCATGAATACGCGGACTTCCTCCCTCCTGACGATCGGACGTCGACGGCCCGGCAACGCCGCAAGAAAATCGCTCGATTTCTTGTCGATGATAGTCGCCAGACCTTTGCATAGCTCTGGGGTTGCCCGAAAATCCGGGTGACCTGGGGAGTGAGTTTTATGAAGAGACCCACTAAGCGCTTACCATACCGCACCGTAATTCACAAATGCATCGTGACGATGCCGATCGATGACGGGGCCTTGGTCGAGCCTGAAGCCTTTATTCGAGAAGGCACCGAAGAGATGCTTTCTCACTTTACGGATTCGGACGAAAAGGTGCTGTTCGCAAAGGCCACCTTGGAAATCGTAACAAAGTTGCCGGATCTTCAGTGAGCGGGAGTTGCCGCGCGAAAGCCGAGCGGGGGTGCCCTTGCCACCCCCGCTCGGCTTTCTCGATCTCATCAATGCCAGTGGGCGAGAACTAAGCCTCGTTCTCTCGATCGTCGACGGTCAACGATCGATAGCCTTGTGGCATGCAGCTTGCTTAATGATGCCGAGGCAGCCTCAGAGATGATTATCATGAACCAGGACCCGATAATCGTTAACCGTGTCAGTCTCGATCTCAGCCCGTTCGCATCGGCCCGACGCAAGCTCGAGGTCGATCCCAAGGCTTGGATCGAGGCAGGTTACTTGCTCGCTGAAATTAAACGGAACGCTCACGAACCTATTCCAGAAGTTGTTCTCGACCATCTGATCAATCGCCTTAACGGCAAGGCAAAGAAGCGCCGGGGGCGCGGTCGGATTTTTCCTGAGCAAACGATCGGCGATAGCGTGCGTGATCTCAGCGCTTTTGCCTTGGCCAAGTACAAGCTTGAAGCCGATCCTAAGGCATGGATTGAAACGAGCTACCTGCTTGCTGAACTCACGCGAATCGCATGCGAACCTCTTCCAGAAAGTATTCTCGACCATCTGAGCAACAGGCTCGATGGTAAGGCACGAAAGCGGAAGGGACGTGGGCGAATTTCTGCAGCGCGGAAAGTGAGAGATAGCCTGATTTGGGCGCGCTTTGAACGGCTCGAGGCTTGGCTCATCGCACGTCAGAAAAAGCGCGGCCTCATCGGTTGGCAGGCGATCCGCAACGCGGAGTGGTGGAAAGGACCTCCGAGCGAGCGCGCTGCTCGCATGGTCAACGAGCGCTTAGGTCCGAACATCGAATGGGAACGGGTGCGCAACATCGCTTACCGGATTCGTAAAGACGGCGTACCGCCGCTCTGAAACGGCGCCACAAGTAATTTCGCGATTTCTCGTCGATGACCGTGCTGTGACAGTCCAATAAATAAGAAGGTCGAACTCTGTTTTTCGGAGCCGACCCATGTCTGCCAAGCTCGCCGTCGAGCACGTTTCTGTTGCTGATCTGACACCTTACCGCAGCAACGCGCGTGTGCATAGTCCGAAGCAAATCGCCGAGATCGCATCGAGCATCAAGGCCTTCGGCTTCAACAATCCGGTCCTCATCGACAAGGCCGGTACCATCATCGCCGGCCACGGCCGTGTCGAAGCCGCGAAGAAGCTCGGGCTCAATACTGTGCCATGCTTGCGCCTTGAGCATCTCAGTGAAGCTCAGAAGCGCGCCTACATCCTCGCCGACAACAAACTCGCCGAGAAGGCTGGCTGGGATCGCGAGATCCTCAGAATTGAGCTGCAGCATCTGACGAAGCTCGATCTTGAATTCGACGTCACAATCACCGGCTTCGAGATGGCCGAGATCGACGTGCTGCTCGGCGAAGCTGAAGCGAAGCGCGACGCAGACGACGTTGTGCCGCCCCTGGTCCAAGGTCCGGCCGTCACGCGGCTCGGCGACCTCTGGGAGATCGGCGCGCATCGCCTGATCTGCGGCGACGCGACCGACCTCGAAACCTCGGCTCGCCTGCTTGAGGGCGAGCGCGCGCAGATGGTCTTCACGGACCCGCCCTATAAC
>JALOTA010000105.1 GCA_025458125.1 Hyphomicrobium sp. | reverse complement strand
ACGTGCGGATCAACGAGTGGATGCAGCTAAAGACGGGGAGTACCAGGGCCGGGTGGAAACACCCGGCCTCGATCTTTCATGGATGATGCCGAAATAAACCGCCTCTCGAAGCTCCAGTACTACGATCCTCTTTATGCACTTCCCGAGCTTAGAAAGGTGCAGCTGGCAATCAGCGAATTGCAGAACATTCCAAATTCAATTCGCAATCTTCGCACACGAAAACTTAAGCGCGAGCGCGAGCTTTGGATGGCATTTCTGTTGGCATATGGGCTGCGCGCTCGGACCGGCCTGCCCTTGCTTCTTGCTGACGATGAAGAGTCAGATCACGACGTCGTATTGGCTACGGTAGCGAACGATCTACCACATTTTTTACCAGTTCAACTCAAGGAAGTTGTGCCGGAAGATTTGAACCCTACGGCGAACGTTCAGAACATCATCGATGACACTTTCGCCAAGAGATCGTATCAGGACACTTTGCTAGCAATTAAGATAACTCAGAATTATAGTTTTGATCCAAACGGATTAGTGGTTCCGCCATTTTCCTTCGCTGGAATTTGGATATTTGCCGCAGTTTCGCCGGACCAGTCTCGCTGGGCACTGTGGGGTGATTTCATTGATGATCGCCTTGGAACAATTTTCGAGATTCCCTAGGCTCGTTAACAACAGAAAACATAGATCGCCATGCCACCCCACCGCTGTCATCCCGGGCCTTGTGCCCGGCGACGAGCGCCGCGCATTCCCTCTCCCCGCGCGCGGGGAGAGGGTTAGGGTGAGGGGCAGCATCGTGCGCGAGAGGCGCGGCATCCCGCATGATTCCGGCCGGCATCTGAACTCCGTTTGGGCATCAACGCATAAGACGGGCCGTTTCGACGATCTCACAAGCGGCTGCCCCTCACCCCGACCCTCTCCCCATCGAAGCCGATGGGGAGAGGGGGAAGGGCGGCTATCCCCTCACCCCGCGTGCGGAGAGGGGAGGTCTCAGCGATTACTTAATTCGGCAAGAAGTATCTGAAGCACGCCGTCGATGTTCGCGGAAACGTCTCCATTCCAAATTCGAACGACTGCATAGCCCAACTGCTCCAGTTCTTTCTGTCGCTTGGCGTCGGAGGCCAGCTCTTCAGGCTTACCATGCGTCCCGCCATCGACCTCGACGATCAGCAGCGCTTCACGACAAAGGAAATCGACAAAGTAAGGTCCGATGGGCGCTTGGCGGACGAACTTGAAGCCACCGAGCCTCCTGCCGCGGAGGTGCCTCCACAGCTTCGCTTCGGCCACGACGTTATGGGACCTGAGGACACGGGCGCGGTTCGTTTTCCAGGGCTCAGGGCCACGCATTGCGAATTTCATTCAAATGACTGCACCCCAACTTAAACCCTGGCTCTGTGCAAGCAAAAGGGCGCGAGCGGGCAGAGCGGATTTCGGGGCTCCCTTCCCAAATCACCCTCCCCCGTGCGATGACGGTTTTTCGAGGCAGAAGCGAGATCGAAGAAACATGGCGCGCGGGCCCGATCGGGGGCGCAAGGGAAGCGGGGCGGCGGGAGGCGGCGGCGACGACCGCTCCCGACGCGGAGCGGGGCGCGACGGCGGACGCCAGGCGCGCGGCAAGGGCGGCGCACCGCGGCCCGCCGGCGACGATGCGATGCCGACGCGCGAACAGATCCTCGCGTTTCTTGAGGATGCGCAGGGCAAGACCGGCAAACGCGAGATCGCGCGCGCGTTCGGCATCAAGGGTGGCGACAAGATCGCGCTGAAGCGGCTGCTCGCGCAAATGGCAGAGGAAGGTGCGCTCACGGGCGACCGGAAGTCGCTGCGCGAAAAGGGTGCGCTTCCTCCCGTCACCGCGCTTGAAATCACCGGACGCGATCGCGACGGCGATCTGATCGGCGAGCCGGTGGTGTGGGATCATGCGGAAGGCGAGAAGCCGCGCGTGCTGATACTCGCGCGCACGCTGCAACGCATCACCGCCGACGAGGATCGCCTGCCGGGCGTCGGCGATCATGTCATGGCGCGGATCACCAAACTCGACAGCACCGACGTCGCGGGCTTCACCTTCGAGGGCGAAGCCATCCGCAAGCTGCCGCGAGACCAGCGGCGGCTGCTCGGCGTGTTCAGGTCTCATGCTCGCGGCGGCGGGACCATCGAGCCCATCAACCGCAAGGAACTCAAATCGTGGCCGGTGCAGAAGGGCGACGACAAGGACGCCAAGGATGGCGACCTGGTACGCTTCGAACTGGCCCGCACCGGCCGGTTCACGACGCCTCGTGCGAAGGTCGTCGAAGCGCTCGGCAATCCGGAAGACCAGCGCAAGGTGTCGCTGATCGCCGTGCATGCCCACGGCATTCCCGACGACTTTCCCGAGAGCGTCATCGAGGAAACGCGTGATCTCAAGCCGCCCCAGCTTGACGGGCGGACGGATCTGCGGGGCATTCCGCTCCTGACGATCGATCCGGTCGATGCACGCGACCACGACGACGCGGTTTTCGCCGAACCCGATCCCGACCCGAAGAACCCGGGAGGGCACATCGTCATCGTTGCCATCGCCGACGTGGCGCATTTCGTGCGGCCGGGTACGCGGCTCGACCGCGAGGCGCAGATCAGGGGCAATTCCGTCTATTTCCCGGACCGCGTCGTGCCGATGCTGCCGGAAAAGATCTCCAACGATCTGTGTTCACTCCGGGAAGGCGAAGATCGCGCCTGTCTCGCCGTTCGGATGATCTATGACAAGCATGGCGACAAGCGCAGCCACACGTTTCTGCGGGCGCTGATGCGGTCGGCGGCCAAGCTCTCCTACCAACAGGCCCAGGCAGCGTTCGACGGCAACCCGGACGAGAAGGCCGCGCCGCTGATGGAGGCGGCGCTGAAGCCCCTGTGGAACGCTTATCTTGCGTTGCGAGCCGCGCGAGACCGGCGTGAACCGCTCGATCTCGATCTGCCCGAGCGCAAGATCCGCCTCGACGACAAGGGGCGGATCGCAGGCGTCTATATTCCCGAGCGCCTGGAAGCGCACAAGCTCATCGAAGAGATGATGATCCAGGCCAACGTGGCGGCGGCCGAGAGCCTGGAACACCGCAAGACGCCCCTGGTCTACAGGGTTCACGATGCGCCATCGCGGGAGAAGCTGAAGTCGCTGCGGGATTTTCTCGAAACTCTGGACCTTCAGGTTCCACCGCATGGCACGCTGAAGCCCAGCGCCTTCAACAAGGTCCTGGCGGCGGCCAAGTCGCTGCCGGTTCCCGAACTCGTCAACGAGGTGATCCTGCGCTCGCAGGCCCAGGCGGAATACCACCCGGAGAACATCGGTCACTTCGGGCTGAACCTCGCGCGCTACGCCCATTTCACCTCACCCATCCGCCGCTACGCCGACCTGCTCGTGCACCGGGCGCTGATCCGCGCGCTGAAGCTCGGAGCCGACGGTCTGACGGACGAGGAAATCCCGCGCCTGCCGGCCATTGCGCAGTCGATCTCGGATGCGGAACGGCGCGCCATGGCGGCCGAACGGGAGACGATCGACCGGCTCGTAGCGCTGCACCTGGCGGATCGCATCGGCGCCGTGTTCCCCGCGCGGATCGGTGGCGTCACGCGATCGGGGCTGTTCGTCCGGCTGAAGGAGACGGGCGCCGACGGCTTCGTTCCGATCTCGACGCTGGGACGCGATTTTTTCCATCATGTGGAAGAGGCTCACGCGCTGGTCGGGGCACGGAGCGGCGAGACCTTCCGTCTCGGCGATGACGTCGAGGTCAAGCTGGTGGAGGCTATTCCGTCGGCGGGCGCTCTGCGTTTCGAGATGATGTCGGAAGGCCACCGGCACGTTCTGAAGCCGGTGAAAGGCCCGCGCGGCCGGCATATGATGCGCCAGCGGCGGCCGCGGCGGTGATGCCGGCGCGCCGTGGCACCGCACCGCTTGACCGCGATCAGCTTTGACAGCAGAAACGCAAAATGGATCAGATCTACAGCAATCAGCCCGAGCCGGTTCAAAGCGATCGCTCGTGGCCCAGGGCGGTGCTCAACGGCATCCGCTGCACATGTCCGGCGTGTGGCACGGGGCCTCTCTATGAGCGTTATCTCAAGGTTGCGCCGGTTTGCGCCAATTGCGGAGAGGAACTGCATCACCAGCGTGCCGACGATGCGCCGCCCTATTTCACCATGTTCATCGTGGGGCACATCATCATCGGAGGGTTGCTCGTTCTCGAACAGACGCTGGCCCCGCCGACATGGGTGCATCTCGTGACGTGGCTGCCGCTGACCGTCGTCCTCAGCCTGTGGCTGTTGCCGAAGGTGAAGGGCGGCCTTATCGGGCTGCAATGGGCGCTACGCATGCACGGCTTTGGCGGACATTCCGATGATCCCGATCCGGAACCACAGCCGGCTTCGCGCGGGTGACGGCGCCGTCCATCACC
The DNA here is from genome assembly GCA_025458125.1 of Hyphomicrobium sp. Classification (GTDB taxonomy): domain Bacteria; phylum Pseudomonadota; class Alphaproteobacteria; order Rhizobiales; family Hyphomicrobiaceae; genus JAGVSR01. Next base: position 3,638 of record JALOTA010000105.1, on the reverse strand, counting down.
GCCTTCCGCGGGCGTCCGCTGCTCGCCGCGACGCTGATCGTCGTCGACCGCTCTCATTCGACGCCTCGCATTCTGATGGGGCGGCGCCGGTCCGACGCGGTTTTTCTTCCCGACAAGTATGTTTTTCCCGGCGGCCGTCTGGAAGCCGGAGACGGCGAGGTGGATGTCGCCGGATCGCTTGCGGACCATGACCGCGACTGCCTGGTTCGCGGCGTGCGCGATTGCGATCCCGAACGCGGGATGCGCGCGTTCGCGGCAGCCGCCCTGCGCGAGACATTCGAGGAGACCGGCTATCTCGTGGCAATGGCCGGGGGCGAAACGACGGTCGGGATCGACGGCGACTGGGACCGCGTTTTAAGGTCGGGCCTGAAACCCGATGTCTCGCAGATCAAATACATCGCCCGCGCGATTACACCGCCCGGACGCCCTCGCCGGTACGATACCCGCTTCTTTCTTGCGGAGGCTTCCGCCATCCGCGCCGTGCTGCCCAGGACAGACGGTGAACTGTCGGAAATCGGCTGGTTTGCCCTCGACCACCTCTCGGCGCATGATCTGCCGTCGATTACCCGCATGGTGCTGGAAGACCTGCGCGCGGCGCTCTCGGACCGGCCGCCGGGCGAAATTCCTTTCTACTTCTGGCGTTCCGGCGCGTTCCGCCGGGTCGTGCTGAAGGGACGCGGACGCACCGCTTGACTTCGCAAACTCGGTCAGTATGTTCCGGCCTTCCGCGACAAGCGGACGATCTTTTTTTCCCTGAAGGTTCTTCACCATGGCCAAGCCCGTAACGCAGAAGATCAAGCTCCTGTCGACCGCAGGCACCGGCTTTTTCTATGTGACCAAGAAGAACCCGCGCACGTCGACCGAGAAACTCGTGTTCAAGAAGTACGATCCGGTCGCGCGCAAGCACGTCGACTTCAAAGAAGCCAAGATCAAGTAAAGTAACGGCTGAAGCTTTTCGTAAGCTCGAACAGGCCGTGATCAACCTGAACAACACCGCATCCGGCGGTGATTGACCAGGGTCCGTAACCGCTCGGCAGCGGGGTTAGCATTCCGAGAAGATCACGGACCCTGGCGTCGTGACCAGGCGATGGTCATAGAGGGCGTTGACGTCCCGCCTGGTATCTCAACACGCGCTCTCGCCCACACGGCTGTTGTGCCGGACTGCAAGCAAGGCACGAAAATCGCTTATCGGGACATTGGGTGTCTTCGTTCCCGTCCCCGGTTTCGCACGCCTCCCGCCAGAACGTGCGGCCGTTGCCACCACCGTTCAATTACTGACAGAGGTCCAGCACCGTTTCAAGGAATTCTCTTGACACGTTGCGGCAGAATTACGGAGCAACGTAAATCAGGTGATGTTCCGCATCCAGATAATTCTGGGCGGCCGGCATAATACCTAATGGGATCAGAGCTCTAATCAGGCCGCGTCGGCTGCAACGCGGTTTCGGCCGCGCCGTTTGGCAGCGTACAGCGCGTTATCGGCGCGCTTGAATATGGTTTCCGGCGTGTCGTCGGGGCTCTCCAGTGTTGCTAGTCCAACACTCGCCGTTACCCGCAGCTTGAGGTCCGGGCGCAACTGGAAAGGCTCGGAGGCGATCATCGCGCGGGTTCGTTCCGCGACCTGATAGGCACGCACCATATCGGTCTCGGGCATGATGATGAGAAACTCCTCGCCGCCCAGGCGGCAGGCGAGGTCGATGCCGCGTGTGTTGCGCTTCAACCGGGCGGCGAACTCCTTGAGCCGTCCGGACCGGATGGCGTCTTCGACCAGCGTCCGCAGATGGGATTCCATGTAGCGGCGATTATGCAGGCCGGTGAGGGGGTCGGTGATGGCGAGTTCAACGCTTTCCTCGAGGCGGTTGCGCAGATAGTCGCTGAAGCGCTTGCGCTTGATCTGGGTTCTGATGCGCGCCAGCAGTTCGTGGCGGTCGACGGGACGCATGAGGTAGTCGTTGACGCCCATGTCCATGCCGCGCAGCAGCCGCGCCTCGTCGCCGGGTTCAACCAGGATGATGATCGGCAGGTGGCGGGTGCGGTCGAGGGAGCGGACCTGCGAACACAGTCTCAGTCCGTCCGCATTCGACAGGCTCAGGCTTACGATGAGCAGATCGAAGTTGTGCTCGGCGAGCTTGAGCAGCGCGGCGTTGCAATCGCGTTCGACGAAGACGTCGTGGGATTTGGAAATGACTTCGACGAGGCGAGCCGCGGACCGGGGATGGTCGTCGACCAGCAGCATCCGGCCGGCGCGCGCACTCAGAGCCTTTTGAAGCTCCGCACTGTCTTCCAGGCCCATCTGGCGCGAGGTGGAGGCGCGCATCAGCATTTCGTCGTTCAACATCTTCAGGCGGGCCAAATTCTTCACGCGCGTGATGAGCGCGATGTCGTCGACCGGTTTCGTCAGGAAGTCGTCGGCGCCGCTGTCGAGACCCTGTATCTTATCGGACGGCTGGTCGAGGGCCGTGACCATGATGACCGGGACGTGTTGCGTGGCCGCGTTTGATTTGATGCGCCGGCAGACCTCGAAGCCGTCCATGCCGGGCATCATCACGTCGAGCAGCACGACGTCGATCCGCTGACTGGCGCAGATGTTGAGCGCGTCGGGACCGTTGAATGCGGTCACCACCTGGAAGTAATCGGCAGAAAGCCGCGCTTCCAGAAGCTTCACGTTGGCCAGGATGTCGTCGACGACAAGAACGCGGGCGGTCATCTGTGATGTACTCGGTACTCGAACTCGGCTCACCCGGTCAGGGGCGAGGAGTTCCGGTAAATCGATTTATGGTATCCAGAAACATCATTACGGAGATGGGCTTGGAGACGTAAGCCTCGCACCCACCCGAGCGAATTCGCTCTTCGTCTCCCTTCATGGCGAAGGCCGTGACGGCAACGATCGGAATTGATCGCAACTGATCGTCATCCTTCAGCCACTTCGTCACATCCAGGCCGGAGACTTCGGGTAACTGGATGTCCATTAAAATGAGATCGGGGCGATGCTCGCGAGCCAGTGCGATGGCATCGAAGCCGTTGCGGGTTTGAATGGTCGCGTAGCCATGGGCGTCAAGCAGGTCGTGGAAGAGCTTCATATTGAGCTCGTTATCCTCCACGATCAGGACGAGCTTCTTTCCGGCCTGCGCCTTTCGAGGGCCCTCCTCCACTGCCAAGCCTTGATCCTGGTAGCCCATTTCCGGTTAATCCTGATCCTGACCCGGACTGTGATGCACCGATTCTGGCCGGCGGCGCCTTGATGAGACTTTGCGCATGGAGCAGTAACTAACAGTTTAAAACAAAGGGTTCGCATCGCCTGCCAACCCTCCGTCAAGGTAAATCAAATGTGTGCATTGAAGCGGGACCGGCCTCAGACCCTCACCCGCGACGACGCAGAAACGATCGCGCTCCAGGCGCTGGCGTTTCTGGCCGAGGAGCCCAAGCGGCTCGGGCGGTTCCTGGCGCTGACAGGCTATCAGCCTGCGGAGCTTGCGGAGGCCGCTACGACCGGGGCCTTTCAAACGGCATTACTCGACTATCTGCTGGGTGATGAATCTCTTCTGCTGGTTTTCTGCAGCGGCACGGGACTTCGCCCCGAAGCGGTTCCCTCGGCACGGGCGCTGCTGGACGGCCCCGCCAGCGGGTGGCGCGATTGACCG
>JALOTA010000104.1 GCA_025458125.1 Hyphomicrobium sp. | reverse complement strand
GGCGACGAACGGGATCGGGTCGCCGTCCGTGGTCGCCCGGCCGCGCGCGATGCGCTCGTGAACCTCGGCCATGAACTGATGGAAATGCACGCGGCGGCGCGGACTGAAACCGGCGGCCAGATGGAAAAGATCCATCATCATCGTCTTGCCGCGCCCCACCGAACCCCAGATGTAAAGTCCGCGAGGACTGGTTGTTACGGCACGCCTTGGGATGCGGAATATCGACAGTCTGGGCGCGCGTACAGATCTGGACGCGTCGAGTGCGCTGGCAAGATCATCAAGCCGCTCGACGATAGAAGCTTGCGCGGGATCGGGCGCAATCTGCCCGCTCGCCAACCGTTGCTGATAGTATTGCCAAACGCGGCCCGTCATTCTCCACCCGGTTCTTAGAACGTCAGGCTCGCTGCACGCATCGACACATGTGGCGCCGTTCCAAAACGCCGTCGCCTCATGCGCTCGTCAACGCACACCACTACCCGAGCGCTGTCAGAGAAACAAACATGCTGGAACCAATCGCCGCGACGCGCATGCGCAGGCCGGCACGTTGTAGCTTGCGTCTTCAGTGATGAAAGCCTATTGCCTGAAGTACACACCGAACGCTCAGTCGCGTGAGGCCGTGTCGCCGAGCTGAGACGATGCAGTCGCGCAGTCGAGGAAGCCCGGAATCGCAGTGCAGCAGACTCACTTGCGGCCCCTTACTTCACCTAACAATGCGGGAGTCGCATTCTACAGGCCCGGAATCGCTAGAAAATTGCGGCGTTTGCGCCACACTTTCTGCAATTGGGCAAAAATATCGCCGCGAAATCGAATTTCGATGTCAACAAAATCATCGAACTTGCGCATATTTTTTTGGCGATCGAAATGATTCGATCTTTATTCCTTAGAGGGAGAGAGAACTAGAGAGAACTATGGCTAAGGCAGCTAAGAAGGCAGTGAAGAAGGCTACGGCGAAGCGCGCTCCGGCCAAGAAGGCCACCAAGGCAGCGAAGAAGCCGGCTAAGAAGGCCGCTAAGAAGAAGCGCGCCGCTTAAATCGCGTTTCCCGCTCTGCACCCGGTTGGGCACCGGGCGCGGGGCCGGTCGAAGGACCGAAATTATTCAAGACCGGTGGCAGCGAGATGCGCCACCGGTCTTCTTCGTGTTTGCTAGCCAACGAATACCGGCCGATTAGTTACGGTTGCTCTGCCAAGCCCACCAGTCTTGCAGCGAGCCGCATTTGCCGTGCGGGATTCTATGGCAGCCTCCGGCCGAGCGCCCGCTGGCGCTATAGCGGGCCTTGCGGCTCGAAGCGGCGGGTATCCAGGCGCTCTCCTGGGAAACGCCAGCCCGCTTGGAATTGCCTTGGACTTGCACCGACGCGGCTTCCGCAACCGGCGCCGCAACCAAGAGCATGGGTAAAAGTGCTAGGATTTTCATGTTTTTCACCTCCTCCCCCGAGATGGGAAGGAGGCGCCGGCCGGTCCAATCGGAAATTGGCCGTCTCGTCAGCGGAAGCTCCGATGACGGGCGTCGGACCGCTAGACGCGCCGCTGAACCATCAGCTTCTTGAGTTCCGCGATCGCCTTGGCCGGTGACAGTCCCTTCGGACAGGCCTTTGTGCAATTCATGATCGTATGGCAGCGGTAGAGCCGGAAGGGATCTTCCAGGTTGTCCAACCGCTCGCCGGTCGCTTCGTCACGGCTTTCGATGACCCAGCGGTAGGCTTGCAAAAGGATCGCCGGGCCGAGGTACCTGTCGGAGTTCCACCAGTAGCTCGGGCATGAGGTCGAACAGCAGGCGCAGAGAATGCACTCGTAGAGACCGTCGAGCTTCTCGCGGTCCTCCCGCGACTGTTTCCATTCCTTCGGAGGCGTGGGCGTATCCGTCTTCAGCCACGGCTCGATCGACCGTAGCTGGGCATAGAAATTGGTCATGTCGGGCACCAGGTCCTTCACGACCTGCATGTGCGGCAGCGGATAGATCGATACCGGGCCCTTCACGTCATCGATGGCCTTGAGGCACGCGAGGTAATTGGTCCCGTCGATGTTCATCGAGCATGAGCCGCAGATCCCCTCCCGGCATGACCGCCGGAACGTCAGGGTCGGGTCGATCTCGTTCTTGATCTTGATAAGCGCATCCAGAACCATCGGACCGCACTGGTCCTGGTTGACGTAATACGTATCCACATGCGGGTTCTGGCCGTCGTCGGGAGTCCAGCGATAGATGCGGAACTCGCGCCAGTTGCCGTCACCCTCGGGGGCGTTCCAGGTCGTCCCCTTCGTCAACTTCGAGTTTTTAGGAAGTGTCAGCTGCACCATGGGCGGTTGTCGATCCTCTCGACGAGCGAAAAAACGAGCCGGGGCCAAGAATTGGGGCCCCGGTCCTCCCCTGTCAACGCAACTGGCGGCGCGACGGATGCGGTTCTTTGCCCCCCGAACAGACGTTCTCCGTCTTTCGTCTGAGACGGTCAGTCCAGGCGGTATTTCTTGAGCTCCCGCACGAGCTGCGTCAGGCGCTCCGCGATCTCGCCGCCGCTGTCCACCGCGACCTTGAGAGTGGCGCGGGTCTGGATCAGCCTGTTCAGACGCTCCTGGCATTCCCCGAACGCGAAGTAGAGCGTCTCGGGCGCATCGACTTCCCCGTCCTCCACAGCGCACATCACGTCGAAGGCGTTCTGCGACGCGAGCACCAGCATCGATGCGACGTCGTTCATGATCTGATGAAACAACCGGCTGCCGTCCGGTCCGACGCGCGGCCCGTGCACCCCGAACTTCAGCGGAGAGGAGCCTTGCGCGCCCTCGCCGGCGAATAATTTTGGATTGCGCTGAAAACGCCTGAAGATCTCGGACAGCCCGAGGCAGCACGTCTCCAGTTCACGGATAGCCGTCGCCGCCTTGCGCCTTGCCTTCGAACGGTCCGGTGTGCGCTCTTCCGCCGTCCAGTTGATTGCCGCGATCGACGCGATCGCGCCGAGCGCCGAAAGAGCCGGCAGAACCGCCGTGAAGGGATCGGGCGCAATACGGCTATCAGCCTCGCGCGGCTCGTCCGGCACCGGCTGCTCGCTGCGTTTATCGCCACCTTTTCGGGTCGGAAGGGCCACGCGCGCTCCAGATGCCATCGGTTCCCGACGCATCCCTTAGCCCAGCCCGGCCGCCACCGCCACCTGGGAGACGCTCTGCCCGGACGGCGGTTCTGAGCATTTCAGAGCCCGGGCGGCGCCACAGACCTCAGTAAACGCGAGCTTTGGGTTCGATATACTTGATCTCGTTGGTAAGTGTACGCGTGTGAACCGGCCGGCTGTCGAGCCGCACCTGCCGGGTCGCGTAATCTGCGAATGCGAGCGTATGTTTCATCCAGTTCTCGTCGTCACGGTCCGGGTAATCTTCCCGCGCGTGTGCCCCACGGCTTTCCGTGCGATTGGCCGCACCCGCGACCGTGACAGCCGCTTGCGCAATCAGGTTGTCGAACTCCAGCGTTTCGATCAGGTCGGAGTTCCAAACCAGCGACCGGTCGGTTACGCGGATGTCCTCGACACCCTTCCAGACCTCCGCGATCTTGCGCACGCCTTCCTCCAGCACTGGGCCATCCCGGAAAACGGCGCAGTTCGCCTGCATGGTCTTCTGCATCTTGAGGCGCAAAGCCGCAGTCGGCGTGCCCCCGTTCGCATTGCGGTAACGGTCGAGCCGGCCCAGCGCCTTGTCGGTCGCCTCTCGCGGAAGCTCGGGCTGAGCGGCCCGCTGCTCCACGGTGTCGGCGCACCTGAGCGCCGCAGCGCGCCCGAAGACCACAAGATCGATGAGCGAGTTTGAACCGAGCCGGTTGGCGCCGTGGACCGACACACAAGCCGCTTCGCCGATGGCCATAAGTCCGGGAACGACGTGATCCGGGTTGCCGCTCTTCAGGGTGAGAACCTCACCGTGATAATTCGTCGGGATGCCACCCATATTGTAGTGAACCGTCGGAATAACGGGGATCGGCTGGCGGCGAAGATCGACACCGGCGAAGATCTTGGCGCTTTCGGTGATCCCGGGAAGGCGCTCCGCCAGGATGTTCGGATCGAGATGGTCGAGATGCAGGTAGATGTGGTCGGCTTCCGGACCGACCCCGCGCCCCTGCCTGATTTCGATGGTCATGGAGCGCGAAACGACATCGCGCGAGGCAAGGTCCTTCGCGTGCGGCGCATACCGCTCCATGAAGCGCTCGCCGCTCGAGTTCGTGAGGTAGCCACCTTCGCCGCGCGCCCCTTCCGTAATGAGGACGCCCGCGCCGTAAATGCCGGTCGGATGGAACTGCACGAACTCCATGTCCTGGAGCGGCAGACCCGCGCGCAGAACCATGGCATTTCCGTCGCCCGTGCAGGTGTGAGCGGATGTCGCCGAGAAATAGGCGCGCCCGTAGCCGCCCGTCGCAAGGATCGTGCGCTTGGACCGGAAGCGATGAATGCTGCCGTCTTCCATGCACATCGCGATGACGCCGCGGCAAGCACCTTCGTCGTCCATGATCAGATCGAGCGCGAAATACTCGACGAAGAACTCCGCCGAATACCGCAGCGACTGGCCATAGAGCGTATGCAGCATCGCATGCCCGGTCCGGTCCGCGGCCGCGCACGTCCGCTGTACCGGCGGTCCCTCGCCATACTCGGTGTAGTGCCCGCCGAACGGCCGCTGATAGATCTTGCCGTCTTCTGTCCGGCTGAACGGCACACCATAGTGATCGAGTTCGTAAACCGCCTCCGGCGCATTGCGGCACAGGTACTCGATGGCGTCCTGGTCGCCGAGCCAATCGGCGCCCTTCACCGTGTCGTACATGTGCCAGCGCCAATTATCCGGACCCATGTTGGCCAGTGACGCCGCGATTCCCCCCTGCGCCGCAACGGTATGCGAACGCGTCGGAAAAACCTTCGTGATGCATGCCGTTTTCAGACCGGCTTGCGCGCATCCGAGCGTTGCCCGCAGTCCGGCGCCGCCCGCGCCAACTACCACGACGTCGTAGGTGTGATCGACGATCGGATAGGCGCGCCCGTTGATGGCCGCCTTGCCTGCCGCGCCATTCTCCTTGCCAGCCATTCTGCAATCAAGCTCCGAAGAAAAGTTTCAGAACGGCCAGGACGCTGGCCGCGCCCACGGCTACGGCGAAGAACGTGTTCAGGATAAGAAGCGAAAGCTTTGCCGCTTCCCCATGAACATAATCTTCGATGATGACCTGCATCCCCAGGCGCATATGAATTACAGCCGAAAGGACGAACAGGATCAGTGGCAGCGCGACGAACGGACTTTTCAGTGCCGCGGCCACGGTCGCGTAATCCGCGCCCTTCAATGACACGAAGGTGCCGACAGCTAGGATTGCCAGCACGAGATTCGAAACGGCCGTGACCCGCTGCTTCCAGAAATGATCGGCGCCTTCCTTGGCGGAGCCCAGATAACGCACCTTCTTCAGCGGAGTTCGAAGCGACATGGACATCAGCCTCCCAGCCCGCCAATGGCGAAGAACCACACGAGCGCCGTCAGCAGAACCGACATCACGATCGTCCCCCACGACAGCAGATCGATCGTCTCGTGCTCATAGCCCACGCCGAAGTCCCAGATGAAGTGACGAATGCCGCCGAGCGCATGATGGATGAGAGCCCAGGTGTAGCCGAAAACCACGATACGTCCGGGCCACGTATCCAGATACGAATTCACTGTGTGAAAGGCCTCGGGTCCCGATGCCGCCGCCACCAGCCAGACCGCCAGAATGAGCGTGCCGAAATACAGCGCCACGCCCGTGATGCGATGCATGATCGACATCACCATGTTGATGAGCGGACGGTAAATCTGCAGGTGCGGAGACAGTGGGCGGTCGATTTTCGCGCCGCGCCCCGTCGTGAGTTCCGACATGAAGACCCCCGGAATTTATAACCAGTCTCGCCTTCTAGCCCGCTGGAGTGGATGCCGCAATTTGCCAGACGGGCGCACAGGTCCCACGTGGCCTGAGCCGGTCGGGCCGAAGCCCGGCCGGTGCACGGACTTGCACTTTAGTCGAGGCCCCGTCGATTGACTCAGCGAGGCAGCACCACCCAGGCATCGACATCGAGAATGACCCCATCGGCATACTCGCCGCTTTCCTTCTTGAGCGGAAACGCCGAGCAGTCCTGGTTCTTGACCGCCACCAGACGGATACGCAAGGCGCCAATGTCGGAGCGCCCCGGGATCTCGGCCTTCTCGAGGATTTCCGACCAGGCATAGACGGTGTCGCCGGCGAAAAGTGGAGCCACGTGACGGCCGCCGTTGATCGCCGCGAGATGGAAAGCGTTATTGAGACCGTTGAACGACAGCGCGCGCGCCAGCGAGATCACGACGCCGCCATAGATGATCCGCTTGCCGAACCGTCCCTTGGCTTCCGTGTGCTGGTTGAAGTGGACCTTGGCGGTGTTCTGATAGAGGCGCGTCGCCATCTGGTGCTCCGCTTCCTCGATCGTCATCCCATCGACGTGGTCGATTTTTTCGCCGGCCTCGTAGTCGCCCCAGCGGTAAGGGCTTCCGGCCAACGCCAGATCGTAGGCAGCCGTGTCGATGGTCGGGACAGCCGAACCCAGTTCGGAAGGATCGATCCGGTCGGGAAGCTTGGGAACGATGGCTTCGCCAACCGGCGCATTCTTGTCCCGCTTCCGCACCATCACCCAGCGGATGTATTCCAGAACGACCTCGCCCTTCTGGTTGCGTCCGGTGGAGCGGACATAAACGGTTCCGGTTTCCTTGTTCGAATTCTCCTTGAGACCGATCACTTCAGAAACGGTCGACAAGGTATCGCCGGGATAGGCCGGCTTGAGGAAACGGCCGCTCGCGTATCCGAGATTCGCGATCGCATTGAGCGAGATATCCGGCACAGTTTTGCCGAACACGACGTGAAACGTCAGAAGATCGTCGAGCGGCGCGCGTGGATATCCGATAGCCCGGGCGAACTGGTCCGACGACGTGACAGCGAATCGCGGGCCATACAGGCTCATGTAGACCGCCGCATCGCCCTCGGTGACCGTCCGCGGAGTGGCGTGCGTCAGGATCTGGCCGAATTTGTAATCCTCGAAGAAGTTGCCGGCATTGGTCTTGGTCGTCGTCATGGCGCGCGCCCTCGTCTCGAAACGTCGGGAAGTCATGGAAAAATAGGGGTTTCCCGACGCGATTAGAGCCTCCGGCCGGGGCTGTCCATCACCAAAGCCGCCGCCGCGGCCTGAGACCGGCGCGCGCAAGCGTCGCAGCATCGCTAGAACCAGTCGTCGATCTCCCGCA
>JALOTA010000175.1 GCA_025458125.1 Hyphomicrobium sp. | reverse complement strand
GGCCGCTGTTGTAGTGCAGCGCCAGCACCGTGTAGCCGAGTTCCCGCGCCAGCATCGCGCCATGGTGATGCCCGTGGCGCCGCCACTGCAGATCGTTCATGCACAGGCCGTGCAGCAGCACGGCGATGCGGCCGCCGGCATGCGGCAGCGCCGCCTCCAGCCCGGCCGCCGTCAGCTCGATGCGCCGGCCATCGAGACGCAGCGACATCGGGATCGCGAGGGCGTTGCCGCTGGCTTCCAGATGGTCACCCCAGACGCCGTTGACGACGGCCAGCGCCGCTTCGCGCTTCGGCGACAGCGGCGCAACCTTGCCGCGAGGCTCCAGCAGACGCAGCGACGCGTCGGCGCCGCGGCCCAGCAGGCGGGTCGTGCCGCGGATCGTGCCGTACACCGCGCCGGTGATGCCGCGGGTCCGTGCGCCGCGCGGACGCCCAAGTGGCAGCGCCCAGTCACCGATGGTCCGGTGCATCTGCTCGACCAGATCGGTCACGCCGACGGTGGCGTCGAAGCCGAGACGCGTCAGGCCGCGAAGATCACCGAGCGTCAGCGCCATGAAGACTCGGTCCGCATCCGCCCCGTGCGCCCGCGATCGAGATGTCAGGGCTCGGCGCCGACAGCGGCGGCGTCGTGCGCAAGCTGCTTGCGGCGCTTGGTGGTGCTGGTCTTCGTGTCGATGAGCATCGGCGCATGGAAGATCGGCCTGGATGTGTTCTCGGACTTGCGGGCCATTGGCGTTCCCCTGGTGGATGTTGCTGGTTCGTTGCCGGCGTGATGACCTTCTGCGCGCCTTCGCCCGGCATCTGCGGCCGCTCCGATCGTCTTGCGGCCGGTTCGTGCACGTCGCGGTCGCGGCCGGCGATGAGCGGCAGCGGAGAATCGATGCCGCTCGGCACGCGCGTCCGGTGCATTGTCGCACTCCGGACCCTCCTCGCACGCACGGCAACGCCCGATTCCCGCATCGGTTGCGGGCGCGAACGGACGATGGCGCGGATTTCAAGTCCCCAGCCGAACAAATATGTCGTTCGACACGATGCGCGAAAGCAGGTACTGTTCGTCCGCTTTCGCAAGAGCTTTCCTCCGGTCGTCTTTGGCCCGTTGCAGCGGATCGCAGCGGCGCACCTCAGGTTTCCCCAGGTTCACGTTTCTTGATCGTTAGCTCGCCGCGGGGTGTTCCCGCGGACGATGACTTCTCATTTACCTTTCAAGGAACGAGAAAATGGCAATCGGCACAGTCAAGTGGTTCAACGACGCCAAGGGTTTCGGCTTCATCACGCCGGAAGACGGCGGCAAGGACCTGTTCGCGCACTTCTCCGAGATCCAGGGCGGTGGCTTCAAGTCGCTCGCTGAGGGTCAGCGGGTGGAGTTCACCGTGAAGCAGGGCGCCAAGGGCCCGCAGGCGTCGGAAATCCGCGCTGCCTGATCTACGCAGCGGCGAAACACGCGGCCTCCGGCCGCGACGTTTCCCTTCGCCTGCCGCGCGATCGCGCGGCAGGTCAACTTCGATGGGTTGTCGAGGCAGGCGCACGCGCCCGCCCATCCCTTCGGGAGAACCGGCCTCGGCCCGTTCTCCCGCACCCGTTTGCTCCGGAGGTCTCGCGATGGCGAAGGAAGAACATCTCGAAATGAATGGCATCGTCAGCGAAGTGCTGCCCGATTCACGATTCCGCGTCACGCTGGACAACGGTCACCAGCTGGTGGCCTACTCCGCCGGCAAGATGCGCAAGCACCACATCCGCATCCTCGCGGGCGACAAGGTGTCGCTCGAACTGTCGCCCTACGACCTGAGCAAGGGGCGGATCACGTTCCGCCACCTCGACGCCAAGCGGCCGATCGCGCCGGTGGCGCGGCGCAGGTACTGAGCCGCGCGGCCGCAGGCGTCACTCTGCTGGTCGGGTGACGACGAGCGCCGCTGCGCTCATCGAGGCCGCCGGCGCGGAACTCCGATGCAGGAGATCAAGTCGAGCGTCGACATCGACGCTTCCGCCGCCATGGTCTGGGCCATCCTGACGGACTTCGCCTCGTACCGGAGGTGGAACCCGTTCATCCGCGCCATCGCCGGCAAGCCGGCGGCTCGAAGCCGACTGACGCTGACCCTGCAGTGCCAGGGGCGCCAGCCGCTGTCCACGCGGTGCACCCTCACCCGCGTCCGCGAGCCGCGCGAGCTGAGTTGGCGCCGCCATCGGATCGTCCCGGCCTTTCTTTCCTCCGAGCATCGGTTCCGCATCGAGTCGCTGGCGGCGGGTGGAGTGCGGTTCCATCACAGCGAACAGATCAACGGCCTGCTGGCCTCGTTGCTCGGTCGCGGGTGGCTGCGCGCCACGGAGCAGGACTTCCATGCCATGAATCACGCGCTGAAGACACGCGCCGAACGCGTCGAGGCCAACCTTGCCGACGCGGGCCAGAAGACATCCTGATCGGCGCGGCGCGCCCACCCGAATTCTCTGATTTCGACATCGACCCCGTAATTGCCGATACCGCGCAACTGCGGGCTTCCGCGAAGGTGCCGCACTTCTAGACTCGGCGCACAACGGCTGCCCGGCACGAGGCAGGTCGACGACCGGAGGGGACCAACATGTCGCTGGGCATCCAGGCCTTGCTGGCCTTCGCGCCGATCGGGCTCGCCGGCATCCTGCTCGTGGGCATGCGCTGGCCGGCCA
>JALOTA010000030.1 GCA_025458125.1 Hyphomicrobium sp. | reverse complement strand
GCTTCGCGCAGGTTCGCCATGACCTCTTGGGTGTTGTTCCCGATCGAGGAGACGATGCCCATCCCGGTGACGACCACGCGCCGCATGCGCTCAAAGTCCTTTCGACAGTCACTGCCCGATTGCGCTTGTGGCGCAGGATGCCCTCGTTTGGCAACGATTAGGTTTCGGTCGATTTCAGGAGAACGCGCAAATCCTTGGCCTGATAGATGACTTCGCCGTCGGCGATGACCTCGCCGTCCGCCTCGGCCAGCTTCAACTTGCGGGCGATCACGCGCTTCACGTTGACGACGTATTGGACGTGCTTGGTCTGCTGCGTGATTTCCTTGGCGAATTTGACATCGCCGACGCCGGCCGCACGCCCCTGTCCGGTGAGTCCGAGCCAGCCGAGGTAGAAGCCCGTCAACTGCCACAGCGCATCGAGACCAAGGCAGCCGGGCATGACCGGATCGCCCTTGAAATGGCAGTCGAAGAACCAATTCAGACGGTCGTTACCGGCGACTTTGAGTTCGGCCACGATGAGGCCCTTTCCGTGAGCGCCGCCCGTGTCGTTGATCTGCGAGATGCTGTCGAACATGAGCATTGGTGGCAGCGGCAACTGCGCATTGCCGGGACCGAAAAGCTCGCCCCGGCCGCACGCCAGGAGGTCCTCGAAGTCGTAGCTCGCCCGCCGCTCGGCCATTTTTCGTCCGCCCCCCGTCAACGGCACCCTCCGGCGCATGCCGGTGAAGGGCCCTGTTGTTTTGGCTGATACCCCGTCGTTCAAACGGGAAATGGGCGGGAGGTCAAGCGAACTGGGCCGTTCGGACCCGATGCCGCGTCCTGTTGCGATGAGGATGCGACACCCGTATAGTTGAGCTCGGGTCCGTTAGGGCTCGGCCGCCGCCGGATGTAGGCAATTCGGGCGGGTGCGGCGTGTTTCTCTTTGTTCGTGAACGAAGTGATTGATAGCTGTGGATAACGAAGTCGTCCAAAACGCCACTCCGATCGTGGAACGCCTCCGCTCCGCCGGGCTGCGTCCGACGCGGCAGCGCGTGCTGCTTGCCGAACTTCTGTTTTGCAAAGGCGACCGTCACGTTTCGGCAGAAATGCTTCACAGCGAGGTCATCGCCGTGGGCGAGCAGGTGTCGCTCGCCACGGTCTACAACACGCTGCACCAATTCACGGATGCCGGGCTCCTGCGGGAATTGGCCATCGATGGCTCCAAGGCGTTCTTCGACACCAACGTTTCGAACCACAATCATTTCTTCATCGAGGATCGCGGCGAACTGATCGATATTCAGGGTGAAAGCATCCGGGTCGACGGATTGCCGGAACCGCCGCAGGGCATGCGTATCTCCCACATCGACGTCGTCGTCCGGCTCGTGGCGGAGAAGAAGAAGTAGCCGGTGCCGCCGCAATCGGCGCAGACAACGCAGCCGCCGAGGCCCCGTTACTTGATGATTTCGCCGGGATAGATGCCCCAAAGCTTGTTTTGCGGCACGTAGCCTTTGAACGTCTCGACCGTGACGTAGCACCAGCGGCTGTCGCAGCTCTGGATGTTGGCGATCACTCCCGCCTCCACCAGCGCGGTCGCAGCCGATCTCTCGCTGTCATCTGCCCTCAGTTCAAGCCGGGGCGGCGCCGTTCCCGGCTTCATCTCCCAGGGCAGAACCTGAGCCGTGCGCCGGCCCGAAAGAAGCGCCTGGTTCACCCATCCCGTTACGCCCTCCGAATCGCGGACTTGCCGCCAGCTCTCGAACTCCTTGATGACTTCGACGGGCAGTCCCGCGCGCCGGAACACCCACTGCGTCGGGTAATCCTTTCCGGGGCCGGAGCGAAGATTGACTTCATCGGACTTGAGGCTGACGAAGCGGGGAAGCGGCAACCCGCTGACCGGGCCTGTGCCGCTCTCCGGGGCGGCTTGCTCAGCGGCGTGGATTGAACCGGTCAAGATCGCCAGTGCTGCAGCCGCACAAGCGCAGCGCAAAGTCACCTGCCGGCCGTTCCACCCCACGCTGCGTCCCTCCCGCTCGTCCGGGCGCGGTTGAACACAGCGCTGTGGCGGACGCAAGGCGGCGGATCGCGAGGCGTCCCTCCCGGACTTCCGGCGCCCGCCCGGCTCGAACCAGCGGTCCCCGCTTTGTTTTCCCCGCATCCTTCTGTAAGACACGAGATGTAAGGAAGCACCATCGCCCGGCCATCGTTCGCTATCGCCGGAGCGGGGGTCCTCCCGACATGCCATGACCACGGATTTATTCATGCCCGCAAGCACAAAGAAGCCGATCGTCATCGTGACGCGCAAACTGCCCGATATCGTCGAGACGCGCATGCGGGAGCTGTTCGACGCGCGCATCAACGTCGACGACCGGCCGATGACGCACGTCGAACTCGTCGAGGCCGCCAAGATCGCCGACGTGATCGTGCCCACGGTCACGGACAGGATCGACCGCAGCGTCATTTCCCAGGCGGGTCCAAATCTGCGTCTCATCGCCAACTTCGGAACGGGCGTCGACAACATCGATCTGGATACGGCTCGCAACCGGGCGATTACCGTGACGAACACGCCCGGCGTCCTTACTGAGGACACTGCCGATATGACGATGGCGCTGATCCTCGCCGTTCCCAGAAGGGTCGCGGAAGGCGCCGTCTATCTGAAGGACGCGAAATCGAGCTGGCCGGGTTGGTCGCCGACGTGGATGCTCGGTCATCGGATCTACGGCAAGCGTCTCGGTATCATCGGCATGGGCCGGATCGGCACGGCCGTCGCACAGCGCGCCAAGGCTTTCGGGCTGCAGATCCACTACCATAATCGCAAGCGCGTTTCGCCCGAGCTGGAACAGGAACTCGAGGCGACCTATTGGGAGAGCCTCGACCAGATGTTGATCCGCATGGATATCGTCTCGGTCAATTGCCCGCACACGCCCGCAACCTACCACCTGCTCTCGGCGCGCCGCCTGAAGCTGATGAAGCCGACGGCCTACATCGTGAACACCGCCCGCGGCGAGGTCATCGATGAAAACGAATTGGCCCGCATGATCGAAGCCGGTTCAATCGCTGGCGCGGGCCTGGATGTGTTCGAGCATGAACCGTCGATCAACCCGAAGCTGCTCGCCTCCGACAGGGTGGTCGCGCTGCCGCACATGAGTTCGGCGACCATCGAAGGCCGGATCGAGATGGGCGAGAAAGTGATCATCAACGTAAAGGCCTTCCTCGACGGCCACGCGCCGCCCGACAAGGTTCACCCGGCCATGTTCTAAACGGCTGAGGGCCGGTCAACAGACCGGCCCTCATGATTTTCAGACGCGGAAATGTCAGACGCCGGCTGAGAACGTCGAGTGGCCCTTGCCAAGGTAGGCATCGAAGCACGAGGCGATCGCGCGAACGAACGGCTGCCCGAGCTCCGTCACGCGGAAGCCGTCGTCGGTCCGCACGACAAGACCCTCTTCGTCGGCCGTGACCAGTTCTTCGGCCTTGTCGATGACGGGTTTCGCCAGATCGCCGAACACGCTCTGCAGCGACGACTTCGAGAACTCGAAGTCGCACATCAGCCGTTCGATGACACTCGCCCGCATCCGGTCATCGTCCGACAGCAGGATGCCTTTCACGGTGGCGAGGCCCGTATCCTTCACCCGCCGCTCGTAATCAGCGCGGGGAACGGCGTTCTGGTAATAGCCACTGGGAAGCTGCGAAATTGATGACGCCCCGACCCCGATCAGGGCTTCGGCCTTGTCGGTTGTGTAGCCCTGGAAATTACGCTTGATTTCACCGGTGGCCAGCGAGTCCCCGGGCTTTGCGAAATGATCGAGCCCCACGGTTACGTAGCCGGCGTCGTTCAACAGAGCTTCTGCCCGCCGCGATTGCCGGTAGCGGTCCATTGTTCCGGGCAGCGTCGTCTCGTCGATCATCGTCTGGTGCTTGGCGCGCGAGGGCAGATGCGCATAGCCGAACAGCGCAATCCGGTCGGGTGCGAGCCGAATCACTTCCTGTATGGTGTTAGCGACGCTATCCTCGGTCTGATGCGGCAGGCCGTAAACGAGATCGATATTGATGCCGCGCACGCCGGCCGCGCGCATACCCTGGACGGCCCGCTCGGTCATCTCGACGGACTGGACGCGATTGATGGCCGCCTGAACCTCCGGATTGAAATCCTGCACGCCGACCGAGACCCGGTTAACCCCGGAGTCGGCGAAAGCGGCCATCTGGTCGTCGTCGAGCCAGCGGGGATCGATCTCGACCGCGAACTCCGTTTCCGGCCCGATCGAGAAAGAAGAGTGGAGCGTCGCAGCCAACCGCCGGATCTGGTCGGCCGAAAGGCTGTTCGGGGAGCCGCCCCCCCAATGGATATGAGCCAGTGGCTTGTCACCCGGCACCAGCGCGGCGACCATCAGGATCTCGGTCCGAAGGTGCTGGAAGTAGTTTTCGATCGTTTCCGTGTTGCGCGTCGCCTTCGTATTGCAGCCGCAGTACCAGCACATCTGCGCGCAGAACGGGATATGCACGTAGAGCGAAAGCGCCTGCGACGGCGACAGCCCGCGCAAGCCTTCGCCAAACTCCATCGCGCCGACCTTCGGCGAGAAGTGCGGGGCGGTCGGATAGCTCGTGTAGCGGGGGACGGGGGCCGACATCCGCCGGACGAGTTCGGGAGTCATGGGGCTGCTCACTCGTTACTTCAAGGCAAAGGGAAGAACGTTGTCGGCCGTCTTGGCGCTGGGACAACCGTCGCAGACGCCCCGCGCGGACCGCGCGTTGCGTATCGCGACCACGGATTGCTGGGAACACCGCGGGTGATCGCTGGCCATGATCCAGGACTGCAACGTGCCTAGATCATCCGGCGTGAGGGCCTGCCGGGCGACGGGCAGAACGACCCGGTCCTCCCATGCAATGTGCCGGCGTTGACTGTCGAAGTATCCACGCAGGACATAACCCAGCATATCCGCGTTGCCGACGACGCCATCGGCGGCGGCCGTTTTGAGAGCGTCGGTAAGCTCGACCAGGGTCGCGCCGTCGCGCTCGTGCTCTTCTTCGAGGCAGGCCAGCGCGGCGTGGAGGGGGTGGTCTGCCGCGAGTCGCTCCCGCAACACGGGAAAAAGCGCCTCCTCCTCTAGTCGCATATGCCTCGGTACGCTTCCTTCCAGGATTGAAACGGCGATCACCGCCAGCGCTTTGTCGAAGCTGTGCGGTAAACCGTCCGCGATGGCCTCGAGCAGATCGCAAAGCTCGCGCTGCAAGGCATGTTCTTCTGCGATTAGCCCAATGGGATCGGGCGTTTTGCAGCCGATTCCCGTAGCATTTCTCAAATCATGCCTGGGCGGGTGATCATTGGCTCTCGACATTGGTAAACCCCGCGCGCACGGTCCGACGCTAACTGCGCCCCCAGTGCGACGATCTCAACCGTTGTTGACCCGAGCGTCATTGATCCAGGTCAACGCTGAAATCGCGCAGGTGCGGGAGTTAAATGAAGCCAGCCGTGCGCCCCGTCTCATGGTGGCATTTCGGCTTGAGCATCCAAGGAGGGGAAACCGTGTCAGCAACAGCGGCCCAGAAGCCGGCTCTAAGTAACGCGCTCGCCATGGGGAGCGCCGTCGTATTCGCAGCTTTGGGCGTATTGCTTGCGCTCAAAGGTATCGACCCCGTGATGAACCTGCACGGCGCGCTCCTCGCGCTCTCCAGCGTTCTGGCCCTGGTCTACATCTTCACGCATCAGACCGAACAAAAAGACGGCTATCTCGACGGCCCCATTCGCGTGGCCACCCTTGCCGCCGTATTCTGGGGCGTGGTCGGATTTGCCGCCGGCGACTTCATCGCCTGGCAGCTGGCTTACCCGGCCCTGAACTTCGACCTTCCCTGGACGACTTTCGGACGATTGCGGCCGCTGCATACCTCAGCGGTCATTTTTGCTTTCGGCGGCAACGTTCTGCTTGCCACCTCCTTCTACGTCGTGCAGCGCACGTCGCGCGCGCGGATGCCCGGCCGCTGGGCGCCGTGGTTTGTGATCTGGGGATACCAGCTTTTCATCGTTCTGGCCGCCACCAGTTACATCCTTGGTGCGACACAGGGCAAAGAATATGCGGAACCGGAATGGCACGTCGATCTCTGGCTGACAGTCGTCTGGGTCGTCTATCTGCTCGTCTTCCTGGGCACGCTCTGGAAGCGTGAAGAACCGCACATCTATGTGGCCAACTGGTTCTACCTCGCCTTCATCGTCACCGTCGCGATGCTGCACATCGTCAACAACCTGACCGTACCGGTTTCGCCTTTGGGAACCCTCAGCTACCCGGTGATGGCCGGCGTACAGGCTGCGATGACCCAGTGGTGGTACGGGCATAACGCGGTCGGCTTCTTCCTGACGGCGGGCTTCCTGGGCATCATGTATTATTTCGTGCCCAAGCGGGTGGAGCGGCCCGTCTATTCTTATCGCCTCTCCATCGTGCACTTCTGGTCGCTGATCTTCCTCTACATCTGGGCCGGTCCGCACCATCTCCACTACACGGCTCTTCCCGAATGGGCGCAGACCCTCGGCATGACGTTCTCCATCATGCTCTGGATGCCGTCGTGGGGCGGCATGATCAACGGCCTGATGACGCTCTCGGGGGCTTGGGATCGTCTCCGCACCGACCCGGTGGTTCGCCTGCTCGTCGTGTCGGTTGCCTTCTACGGCATGTCGACCTTCGAAGGGCCGCTCATGTCGATCAAGGCGGTCAACTCGCTATCGCATTACACCGACTGGACCATCGGCCACGTGCATTCGGGCGCGCTGGGCTGGGTCGGCATGGTGTCGTTCGGCGCCATCTACTCTACTCGATCAAACTCGTGGAGTGGCACTTCTGGCTCTCGACCATCGGTATCGTGCTCTACATCACCTCGATGTGGGTCGCGGGTATCACCCAGGGGCTGATGTGGCGCGCTTACGATGAGCTGGGCTTCCTCAAGTACTCGTTCATCGAGACGGTCGAGGCATTGCACTGGCCTTATGTCATTCGCGCCGCGGGCGGCCTGCTCTTCGTCATCGGTGGTTTCGTGATGGCCTACAACGTCTGGCGCACGGTGCGTGGCGACCAGCCGGTTGATCTTGCCGGCCGAGTAAGAAGGATATCGATCAATGAACCATGGTATCTTCGAAAAGAACTCGCTTATCCTTCTGATCGGCATTCTGATCGTCGTCTCGATCGGCGGCATCGTGCAGATCGCACCCTTGTTCATGCTGTCCTCCACCATCGAAAAGGTGGAGGGGATGCGGCCCTATTCTCCGCTGGAGCAGGCAGGCCGGGACATCTACGTCCGTGAGGGCTGCTACAACTGCCACAGCCAGATGATCCGTTCGCTCCGCGACGAAGTCGAGCGCTACGGTCATTACTCGCTGGCAGCCGAGAGCATGTACGATCATCCGTTCCAGTGGTCGTCGAAGAGGACAGGGCCGGATCTCGCGCGCATCGGCGGCAAGTACTCGGACGCATGGCATACCGATCACATGCGCCACCCGACGTCGGTCGTCCCCGCTTCCATCATGCCGGGCTATCCGCATCTGGAAAAGACGCCGCTCAGCTATGCAGATATTCAGGATCGCCTGAAGACGCTGCAGCTTGTCGGTGTGCCTTACACGGATGAGATGATCGCCAAGGCCGCAGCCGACCTCGAAGCGCAAGTTGCGCCCGATACCGCTGCCGCCAAGGAATTGCTCGCCCGCTATCCGAAGGCCCAGATCCGCAAGTTCGATGGCCAGCCAGCCGGCGAAGGCGTCAAGCCGACCGAACTCGACGCTCTCATCGCCTACCTCCAGATGCTCGGCACGCTCGTCGACTTCACGAAATTCGACGCCAGCGGTCCGAACCTGCGCTGAGGAGGTAAAGGCATGTCCTATCAGGACGCACAGGTCTGGTCGCAGTTGGCCGCGTTGGTGATTTTCATGAGCCTTGCCGTCGGCATCGCCATCTACACCTTCCGGCCTGCGAACAAGGCCAAGTTCGAGCGGGCGGCACGTCTGCCGCTCCAGTCCGATAACGATGAAACGGTGAATTGAACATGGCTGGGCATAAGAACATCGACGAAGTAACGGGCGTCGAGACCACCGGGCACGTGTGGGATGGCGACCTTCAGGAGTTGAACAAGCCGCTTCCCAGGTGGTGGCTGTACGTCTTCTACGCCACCGTCGTTTGGGCGTTCGGCTACTGGATGGTGTATCCGGCCTGGCCGACGCTCTCTGACTACACGCGGGGCTATCTAGGCTACAGCCAGCGCGCCGCTGTCACGGCCGACGTTTCCGCCGCCAAGGCGGCACAGGAAACCTATCGGCAGGCGGTGGCCAGCACGGCGATCGCCGATATCAAGAACAAGGAAGACCTGATGCAGTTCGCGCTGGCGGGCGGCGCAGCAGCTTTCGGCGACAATTGCTCCGGCTGCCACGGCCGCGGCGCACAGGGGGGCATCGGCTATCCCAACCTGAACGACGACGACTGGATCTGGGGCGGGTCGCTTGAGCAGATCGAGCAGACCATCGCGCACGGAATCAGGAACGGAGACGAGAAGGCCCGCAACACGCCGATGCCGCGCTTCGGACTGGACGGCGTTCTCGAGCCGGCGGCGATCTCTGACGTCGCCAATTATGTCCGTTCACTTGCGGGCGTCGAGGGCGTTGACACGGCCGCAGCGGAACGCGGCAAGGCAACGTTCGCTGAGCAGTGCGCCGCATGTCACGGTGAGGACGGCAAGGGAAATCAGGAAATGGGTGCGCCCAACCTGACCGACCCGATCTGGCTCTACGGCAATTCGCAGGATGCCGTGACCCAGAGCATCGTCACCGGTCGCGGCGGCGCCATGCCCGCATGGGAGCAGCGTCTCGATCCGGTGACGGTGAAGATGCTGGCTCTCTATGTCCACTCCCTGGGTGGCGGCAAATAGCCACTTACGCAGGCTGACGCATTGCCGAGTCGAGGAAGGCCCCGGATATGACCGCTATGGAAAATCCTGGTCAGTTCAAACCCGAGGACTTCCTCGACGAGGCGGCGCCTGGAGTTACCCGCCACGACGTGGAGGCCGTTCGCCAGCCCAAGGCAAAGAAGGCAGTTGCGGCTGAGAGCAGCGATCCCAAGAGCGCTTGGGCCGCCAAGCCGCGGATCTACTCGAAGCTCGCACGGGGCAACTTCCGCAATGCCAAGTGGATCGTGATGCTCGTGACGCTGGGCATCTACTATCTGTTGCCCTGGATCCGCTTCGACCGCGGCGAGGGCCTGCCCAACCAATTCTTCCTCATCGACTTCGCCAACCAACGCCTGCTGCTGGGTCCGATTGAGATCTGGGCTCAAGAATTCTATTACATCACTGGCCTTCTTATCATCTCTGCCCTTGGTCTCTTCCTTGTGACGGCCGTGGCCGGACGGGTGTGGTGCGGCTATGCCTGTCCGCAGACCGTCTGGACGGACCTGATGATAGCCGTCGAACGGTTCTGGCTGGGCGACCGCAACGCACACATGCGTCTCGACCAGCAAGGCTGGACCTTCGAGAAGACCTGGAAGAAGACGGCCACACACCTATCATGGCTATTGATCGGCTTGTTGACCGGCGGCGCGCTCGTTTTCTATTTCCGCGACGCGCCCACGCTGGCCATGGAACTGCTCAACGGCACGGCGCCGACTGTTGCTTATGTTTTCGTGGCGATTTTCACACTGTCGACTTACCTGCTGGGTGGTATCGCCCGAGAACAGGTCTGCATCTATATGTGCCCCTGGCCCCGCATTCAGGGCGCCATGCTCGACCACGACAGCCTGTGGATCGCCTATCGTGACGTTAGAGGTGAACCGCGCGGTCCCCACAAGAAGGGCCAGACTTGGGACGGCCGGGGCGATTGCGTCGACTGCAAGGCCTGCGTCGCGGTCTGTCCCATGGGGATCGATATCCGTAACGGAGCGCAGCTCGAGTGCATCCAGTGCGCCCTCTGCATCGATGCTTGCAATGATATTATGGACAAAGTCGGCCGCCCACGCGGCTTGATCGCCTATACGACCGAAAGAAACCTCCACACCGGCACGGCCGGTCCACGCGACGGCTTCCGGCTGGTCCGGCCGCGCACCATCCTTTATTCGATCGTTATTGCGATCACCGGCTCGCTCATGCTCTGGGCAATGCTGAGCCGGTCGAACCTCGACGTCAGCGTGCTGCCGGATCGCAACCCGCTCTTTGTCAGGCTGTCCGATGGCGGCATTCGTAACGGCTACACTGTGAAGATCGTCAACAAGAGCCAGGTTCCGCGCCGCTTCAAGGTCGAAGTGAACGGCATCGACGGACTGAAGACAACCTTCATCGGTCACGACGACATTGCGACGCCCGTCGAAGTTGGCCCCTCCAACGTCAAGGCGCTGAAGGTGTTTGCCTCTCTGCCAAAAGATAGGATCAAGTCGCTGGCGTCGGATTCGACGCCGCTGACCATCACCGTCACCGAGGCCGATGGCGCCGTGTCTGCGAGCCGTGATACAACTTTCCGGAGCCCCGCCCCATGACAGCACTCGCATCGGCTTCGGGCGAACCAAGCCCTCCGAAGGTTGCGCGCATGCAGATTACAGGTCGCCACGTTCTCTTTACGATGCTGGGTTTCTTCGGAGTCATCATCGCTACCGATGCCTATCTGGTCTACAAAGCCGTCTCGACGTTCGGCGGCATTGAGACCAACGACGCCTATCGCAAGGGCTTGGCCTACAACGAGCGTATTGCGGAAGAACGTGCCCAGCAGTCGCTAAGATGGACCAAGGATGCCCGCCTCGAAAAGGGCGAGCTGCGCGTCACCATTCGCGATCAGAATAACAACGGCGTCGAAAACTTGAGAATCACCGCGGTGATCGGACGTCCAGCTACGAATGCACAAGATAGAACCGTGCAACTGACCCAGGTCGGTTCCGGCGAATACACGGCTGCAATCGGTGAAGTCGAGCCCGGCACCTGGGTTGCCGCAATGGAAGCCCGTGAGGCGCAGAGTGGGTCCGAGCGGTTGGTCTACCAGTCCAAGGTGCGGCTATGGAAGGCGCCCTGAAGGCAGGCGTTCCCGAAGTCGGGCCGGCGCCGTCAGCGGGCGACGCGCCGGCGCGAGAAACGCACGTTTTCACCGTCCCCGAGATCATGTGCGGGGGATGCCTGAAGACGATCGAAACCGCTCTTTCCGAAACAACCGGTGTTTCAAACGCACGCGCCAACCTCAGCGCGCGCCGGGTAACAGTCACGTTCGATCCGTCGGAAACTTCCCCTGAACTCGTCATTGCCGCCATTAAGGCGGCCGGCTTTTCCGCGGCTCCTCTCATCGAGGGGCAGGACGAGGTCCACGCCGCCCGCGTCAGCGAACTGATGCCTCGGGTCGGCGTGGCCGGCTTCGCCGCCGCCAATATCATGCTCTTGTCCGTATCCGTCTGGTCAGGTCACGCATCCGACATGGACGATGCGATGAAGAGCCTGTTCCACTGGATTTCGGCGCTGATTGCGCTGCCCGCGATCGCGTATGCCGGTCAACCGTTCTTCAAGTCCGCACTGGCGGCATTGAAAGCAGGCCGCCTCAACATGGATGTGCCGATTTCGCTGGGCATCATCCTCGCGACGGCGATGAGTTTCGTGCAAACCATGCGCGGCACCGATCAGGTCTACTTCGACGCCGCGACGATGCTGGTCTTTTTCCTGCTCATCGGGCGATTGCTTGACGAGAGTATGCGCGCCCGCACGCGCAGCGCTGCGGAGAACCTGATGAGCCTGAAGGCTCTGACGGCAACAATCCTCGATCAGGATGGATCGGTCCGCCAGATCCCCTCGCGCAATCTCCATCCCGGCATGACCATGCTGGTCGCCACAGGCGAACGAATCGCCGCTGACGGCATCATCAGCGAAGGGGTGAGCGAGATCGATGAAAGCCTCATCACCGGGGAAACGCTGCCAAAGGTGGTTTCCCGCGGGGATCGGGTTCACGCCGGCACGTTGAACACGGCCGCGCCTCTCCGCGTCACCACTACCGCGACGGAAGACAACACGCTTCTGGCCGAACTCTCTCGCCTGATGCTCGCCGGGGAACAGACCCGCGGCCGCTACGTCCGCCTTGCCGACCGTGCAGCCCGACTTTACGCCCCGGCCGTTCACCTGCTCGGGCTTTCCACTTTGATCGGCTGGCTCGTGACCGGCCACGGCTGGGAAATCGCGCTGACCAATGCCATTGCCGTTCTGATCATTACGTGTCCTTGCGCGCTTGCCCTCGCCGTACCCGCGGTTCAGGTCGCAGCGATCAGCCGGCTCTTTGGTCTGGGCGTGCTTGTGAAAGCCGCCGACGGATTGGAGCGGCTGTCTGAGATCGACACCATCATCTTCGACAAGACCGGAACGCTGACGCTCGGCGAGCCGTCTCTCGCCGTGGATCAACCGATAGACGCCGATGTGCTGGCGAGCGCCGCAGCCCTGGCCGTCATGAGCCGTCATCCCTACGCGCAGGCCATGGTTCGCGCAGCCCGGGTCCGCGGCATAAGCTTCGAGCCTCGCGCCGGTGTAACGGAAATTCCCGGTTCTGGACTTTCGGTCGCCACGGCCGAAGGCGAAGAGCGCCTCGGCTCCGCGATTTTCGCGGGCGTGACTGTGACGGATCCGCGTCAGGCCGCTTCGCTCTGGTATGCCCGTCCCGGACGTGCGCCGATCGGCTTTCGTTTCGAGGACCGGCTGCGTAGCGATGCCCCGGCTGCTATCGCTGAGTTGAAGGCTGCCGGCTATCACATTGAAATCCTGTCGGGCGACCGTCCCGACGCGGTCGCGGATGCCGCGTCGGCGTTGGGCGTCAGAGATTACAAGGGCGGCGTTCGACCGGAAGAAAAGCTGGCCCGGCTCGCTGACCTGAAGAAGCAGGGCCGTCTCGCGCTGATGGTCGGCGATGGCTTGAACGATGCGCCGGCACTTGCAGCCGGGCATGCTTCCATGTCCCCATCCGCCGCAGCCGACATTTCACAGAATGCCGCCGATGCGGTCTTCCAGGGTGAAAAACTGGGTCCTGTCGTGGAGACATTAAAGGTTGCCCGCCGGTCCCACCGGATGGCGCTCGAGAACTTCGCCATCGCGATCCTCTACAATATCGCCTTCGTCCCTATGGCCGTTCTGGGCTATGTTACGCCCCTGCTGGCCGCAATCGCCATGTCCACCTCGTCCATTCTTGTGACCGGCAACGCCCTGCGCCTGCGAACCACCAGGCTGAAACTCGACCGCGTGCAGAACAAACAAGGCTAGACCCGCCGATGACCTCCCTCGCCTGGCTCATACCTGCTGCGCTCTTCCTGGGCCTGCTTGGGCTCGGGGCCTTTCTTTGGGCCCTGAAGAACGGCCAGTTCGAGGATCTGGAAGGCGCCGGCTGGCGCGCCATCGACGATGCTCCGCCCGGCCCGCAAACGGGCAAGAAGAAGGACTAGACGGCAGATCGATGGACGGCACCGAAGTCACATTCCTGGGTGGGTTGGTGCTGGGGCTGGCAAGCACGCTGCATTGCAGTGCCATGTGTGGCGCTATCTCTTGTAGCGCACTCCTGTCGCTCGGTCCGGCGACGGCATGGGGACGCTTCTGGCACGCCGTTCTCCTGAACGCAGGCCGTATCGCGACCTATGCCGCGCTCGGGATCGCGGCGTCGCTCGCCGGCTCGATGATCATCAAGCCCGAGACCACGATGAACTTCCGCGTGCTGCAGTACATCGCCGCCGCGGTCCTCATGTGGACGGGACTGGCGATGGCCGGAATGATGCCGCGTCTCGCGCTCCTAGACACCGCGATGACGCGCCTGTCCGGGGCCGTCGCAACGGCAACCCGCCCGATTCAGGGGACAGCCGCCGCACCGCTGGGCCTGGGTGTGGTCTGGGGGCTCAACCCTTGCCCCATGGTCTACGCCGCGCTCTTCACGGCCACGCTGACGGCATCGGCATGGGGCGGGCTGTCGGTAATGACCGGTTTCGGTCTCGGGACCCTGCCCGGTGTTCTGACGGCCGGTTTCGGCCTGGCGTCGCTGCGCAATATCGACGTGAACCGGACCGCCCAGATCGTTGCCGGTCTCCTGATTGCGTTGGCCGGTTTCGCATCGCTTTATGTGCCGGCGGCCCATATCGCGGCATGGTGCCTGAACTGATCAGTCGGTTTACGGGTGGAACTTGCGCCGGACAGCGGCCATATAGGTTCCATGGACGCCTTGCCTGTTCTCAATATTGCATTCGACAACAGCTACTCCCGGCTGCCCGAACGCTTTTTTGCCCGGGTGCAGCCGGCCCCCGTCGCGGCCCCCAGGCTCGTGCGCCTGAACGAGCCTCTGGCGCGGCACCTCGGCATCGATGCGCAGGCCCTGGTGTCCCCCGATGGCGTGGCGGTTCTAGCCGGCAATCGCATCGCGGATGGAAGCGACCCGATCGCGATGGCGTATGCCGGCCACCAGTTCGGCAATTTCGTTCCTCAATTGGGCGACGGCCGCGCCATCCTGATCGGAGAAGTGGTCGACCGGTCCGGTGTCCGGCGCGATATTCATTTGAAGGGCGCCGGCCGAACGCCGTTCTCCCGCATGGGCGACGGTCGCGCCGCGCTGGGTCCCGTGCTGCGCGAATACATCGTCAGCGAAGCTTTCGCGGCATTCGGCATCCCGACGACACGCGCCCTGGCTGCGGTCACCACCGGTGACTATGTCCTGAGAGAAACGCCATTGCCGGGCGCGATCCTGGCCCGCGTCGCCGCGAGCCACATCCGCGTCGGCACGTTTCAATACTTCGCCGCGCGCAAGGACGCCGACGCGGTGAGAGCCCTCGCCGACTACACGATCGATCGTCACTATCCCGAACTCGCCAACCACCCTGAGAAATACCGCGAGCTTCTCTCCGCCGTCATTGCGCGGCAGGCTGACCTGATTGCCCGGTGGATGCTCGTCGGGTTCATCCACGGCGTGATGAACACCGACAATACCTCGGTGTCCGGCGAAACGATCGACTTCGGCCCGTGCGCCTTCATGGATACGTATCATCCCTCGACTGTGTTCTCATCCATCGATCACGGTGGTCGGTACGCTTTCGCGAACCAACCGGCCATTGCTAACTGGAACCTCGTCCGGTTTGCCGAAACGCTGCTGCCTATACTGGGCGACAGGAAGGAGGCGGCCATTGCCGCTGCCCAGGAACGGATCGACGTGTTTCCCGCATTGTTCCAGACGGCGATTGCGGACGGCTATGCAGCCAAACTCGGGATCCGAGACCCTGGCGCCGAAGACGCCGCCCTGATCCAGGAGTTCCTGTCGGCGATGGCCACCGGCAAGGCCGATTTCACCCTGACCTTCCGAAAACTCGCAGATGTGGTGGAAACCCCGACCCGAGAGGCCGAACTCAGCGCGCTTTTCAGCGACACCGCCACGCTCGAGCCGTGGTTGCCTCGCTGGACGCAGAGGCGCGCAAGCGATGCGCGCTCGCCCGCGGAAATTGCCGCTGCCATGCGATCGGTCAGCCCGGTGATCATCCCGCGCAACCACCAGATCGAAGCCGCGATCAAGGCCGCCGTCTCGAATGAAGACTTTTCGAAGTTCCACCGTCTCGTCGAAGATTTGGCCAATCCCTTCGACGACCGGCCGGGTATCGCGGACTTGAAAGAACCCCCCAAACCCGATGAAGTGGTCCACCAGACATTCTGCGGGACGTGAGCGTCAGCCGCTTTTCTCTACCGCGCGTCGCCATCGCCGGGGCGCCACGAGATAACCGACCTGTCCGCGACTCTTGCGGCGCACGTCTTCCAGATAGTCCAGCACTTCGCGCGGGTGCAGCGGCCGTCCTTCGGCGGCAATGCGAACCCGCTCCATATGCTGGATCTCTTCCAGAAGCGGTTGCGCGGTCTTATGCAGCATGACGATTGTCGCGATAGTTTTTCTCGGCATATGCGGTGGAATGCGCGCGAACAGGTCTGCGACGAGATCCTGCACGCTGCGTGACAGATGCGTCGATAGCCGCCCAAGCCATGCGATGAGCCGCACGCTGAAGTCTTCTCGAAATCGCCAGCCGTGCACCTCCATCCATTCGAACAGCTTGGACATGATCATGTCCTGGTGCCGGACCTGCGCGGTGAAGCGATAGTCCTGCCATTCTGCAACGAGATCCAGGTTGGGTTCGATCTCCAGATCGCCGGGTGCGAAGGACTCCTGTGCGGTCACGCCGACCCTCTTGTAGAACGGTCCATTCGACACAAACCGGGTAAGGAACGTCGGCAGCTTGACCGCCCCGTTGCTCGCGTCCAGGTAAGCGACCCGAACGAGTTTCGAGCAGAACAGTTTGTTGGACGGGCCGAGGCGCATCGAGAAGTCATAGGGAATGGGCGAGCCGGCATCTAAGGATGACTTCACAAAGTCATGGATCAACCGAGCGGCGCGCGCCGCCGTTGCTTCGCTGGGATGCCGGAAAACCATCGCCCGCGCCAGTCCATGATCCAGCGCCTGCCTCAACGGCTTGATGACGGCACCATCTTCGATCAGCGCTTCAACGACCCAGCTGCAGCCCGCTTCGTCGACATAGACAATGGCGGCATGGCTGAACTGGCTGTCGACATCCCCGATGCGCGCGATAGCGGCGCTGTTGTGCTTTGTGCCACGCACAAGCAGCACGTCGCCTGAGCGAAAGGCGACCGGTTCACCGGCATCGAACGACGGGTGCACGAACGTATTGTAGGACGTCTCGCTGAAGGCACGCAGCGGCGGGTCGCCCTCGGTTGCAACCGCATAACCCCAGTGGACCTCTCCCGCCATATCGGAGGCATAGCGCAGCAGCCTCAGGGTATCGCGCACCGCATGCTGCGCCTCGCGGTTCATCAAGTCCTGCGCGCGCCATCCGGCGATCTGGTCACGAATGGCAGTCCGGATGTGAAACATCTCGTCCATCACAAGGGGCGCAAGCTTCGACAGATCCGCACCCGAAAAGCGGGCAAGATCGCGCTCGTGCACGTCGTGGTAGATACGCGAGAGGTTGCGAACGATATCGTCTGCGGTTTCAGGCGGCGCTTCCGCCAGGGTTCTGAGAGCCCTGAGATCGCGGGCGATCTCGTATTCGATCGAACACCGCTGCATCACCAAGTCCCCGCACCCATCCCCGCGCCCGGCCCTTAACGGGTGGCCTCACGCTGCGCACCAAGCCGCCAGCTTGTCCATGAATTGTGAACATTTTTCGAGCTCCGACGCGGCGATCCATTCGTTCGCAGTGTGGGCTTGAGCGATGTCCCCCGGTCCGCAGACGACGGAAGGCGCCCCCACGTCCTGAAAAAGGCCGGCCTCTGTCGCATAGGAGACGGCAAATGTCTCGTTCTGCCCGGCAAGCGCCAACGCGAGGGCGACGGCTTCCGAGCCCTCCCCGCTGCCAAACGGCGGCACGGTGTTTTTCCGAGCTAGGATAATGCCGGACTCCGGCGCGCGCTCGCGCATGGCAGGCAGGCATTTCGCTTCGATGAAGTGCTGGATGCGCCTTTCGATGCCGTCAATGTCGAGCCCCGGCAGCGAACGGACCTCGAAGCCAAACCGGCACGAGACGGGAACGATATTCGACGCGGTGCCACCCTCGATCGTCGTGACCTGCAACGTCGGATAGGGCGGCTCGAAGCGGCGGTCGGGCGTGCGCGACGACAGATCATGCTCAATCGACTGCAACTCGCCGAGAATTTTTCCTGCGATCGAAATTGCGTTGACCCCGAGGTGGGCCATGCTGGAGTGAGCCGCGCGCCCGGCAATATCCACCTGCCACCGCACCGGCCCCTTGTGGGCGTCTACCACGCGCATGCCCGTCGGCTCACCCACGATCACGATGCGGGGAAGCGGCAACTTCGTTCCCATTTCCGCGATCATGGGCCGGACGCCGGTGCAGCCGACTTCCTCATCATACGAGAAGACGATATGGATCGGCTTCTTCAGCGCAGCTGCACGAAAGCGGGGAACCGCGCCGAGCACGCAGGCAAGAAACCCCTTCATGTCAGACGTGCCGCGGCCGAAATAGCGCCCGTCTCTGAACGTCAGCCGGAAAGGATCGGAGTCCCACGCCTGTCCGTCGACGGGGACGACATCCGTATGTCCTGAAAGCGCGATGCCCCGTTCGTCCTGGGGCCCGATCGTCGCAAACAGCGAGGCCTTGAGCCCGTCGTCGGTTGGAACGAGATACGAGGCGACACCGTGCCGGCGCAGATAATCTTCCACGTAGAGAACAAGCGGAATATTCGTCTTGTGGCTCGTCGTGTCGAAACTGACGAGGTGCTCCAGGATTTCGGCCACGGAACCACCGGGTCGATGCATGTCAGTTCACGCTTTTAACGGTGAACGGACTATCGAGAGAGAAAGCCGGCACGGTCACGTCGAACAACATGCCTCCGTCTCCCGCCATCTGGTAGCTTCCAACCATAATACCCGACGGGGTCGGCAGCGGACATCCCGATGTGTAGGTGAAGGATTGACCGGGCTCGATCACGGGCGTCTGCCCGATGACGCCCGGACCGCGCACTTCCTCGGTCCGGCCCGTGCCGTCGGTGATGCGCCAGAACCGCGTTTTCAGTTGCACGGCAGCCGAGCCCTCGTTCTGGATCTCGATCGTATAGCTCCAGAAATAGTAGCCTTCGTCCGGCGAAGATTGTTCAGGCTGATATTCGGGGCGAACCCGGATGCGAACGCCGTGGGTCGTTGCTTCGTAAAGATAGTCACGGCTCACGGCATCGTCCTCAATATGGAATGGGCAAAGTTTAGGCAGTAGCGGCGGCCGGTCAACATTCTCCTTCAGCCACCCTGCACGGCTTTGAGCCCCCGCTCCACATCCGCGACGAGGTCGGATGCATTTTCCAGCCCGACCGAGAGCCGCAGCATACCGTCACCGATCCCGAGTTCGGCCCGCGCAGCCGGACCGATACGATGATGGGTGGTGGTCGCCGGATGCGTGATCAGGCTTTTTGCATCTCCGAGGTTGTTGGAAATCTTGATGAGACGCAGAGCGTTCTGGAACCGGAAGGCTCCTTCCTTTCCGCCTTCGACTTCGAACGCGATCATCTGCCCGCCGCCCGTCATCTGCCTCGCCACGATATCCGCCTGCGGGTGGTCGCCGCGACCGCAGTAGATGAGGCGCGTAACTCCCGGCCTTGCCGCGAGATGGTCGGCAAGTTTTGCCGCGTTGGCGCACTGGGCGGAGATGCGAAGCGGCATCGTTTCCAGGCTCTTGAGCATCACCCAGGCATTGAACGGGCTAAGCGAAGGACCTGTCTGCCGGAAATAGTCCTGCAAATGATCGGTCAGGAATTTTTCCGAGCAAAGGACCGCTCCGCCCAGGCAGCGGCCCTGTCCATCGATGTGCTTCGTGGCCGAGTAGATGACCACGTCCGCCCCATGCTGCAACGGCCGCTGCAGCATCGGTGTGGCGAACACGTTGTCGACCATGACCACCGCCCCGATCTCCTTGGCAAGCTGCGACACCGCCGCAATGTCGACGAGATCGAGCGTGGGGTTTGCCGGAGTTTCGAAGAAGAAAGCCTTGGTGTTGGGTTGGACCGCCTTGCGCCACTCGTTGATGTCGCGTCCGTCGATCAAAGTGGATGTGATGCCGAACCGCGGGCAGAGGGTTTCCACGATGTAACGGCACGATCCGAACATCGCGCGTGCGGCCACGACATGATCGCCGGTCTTGAGATAGGACATGAGCGCGGCATTGACGGCCGCCATGCCGGTCGACATTGCGCGGCAGACCTCCGCACCCTCGAGCAGCCGCAGGCGCTCTTCGAGCATCGAAACCGTCGGATTGGCAAAGCGCGAATACTGAAAACCCGGGTCTTCGTTCTTGAACCGCGCTTCAGCCTGCTCGGCGGAATGATAAACGAAGCCCTGCGTGAGGAAGATCGCCTCTGAGGTCTCTCCGAATTGCGACCTGAGAGTGCCTCCATGCACCAATTGGGTTTCCGGTGCCCATTCGGCTGCGATCTCAGCGTCGCTCTTGGCTGCGCACATGTCGGTCTGCTCCCCTGGCGACGCATCGCCGCGTCGCACGAAAAAACCCGGTGCCCTGCGGCACGCTCCTGATCTTATAGGAGCCGTGCGCCGGGAAAACCGGGTCCGCGCGGCCCTTTAGCAAGTTGTTTTACGTGGCTGCAAGCCGGCCGGCCAAATCACCACGGACGATTGAGCGGGAATACCGCCGCCTCCCCTTGGCGTCAAGCGAACCATGCTTTAGAGCCCAGGAGGGAAAGGTAGGAAGTCATGGCCAAGAAGAAGGCCTCGAAGGCGAAATCTGTCCGGTCGCGTCCGCTCGGCGTTGCTGTTACCGACGGCATTCTGCCGGCACAGGCTATCCGTGCCCTCGTCTCGGGCGGTGCACTCAAACTGGCCGAACCTCTGGCAGAAGGCCAGCTCCAGCCGGCCAGTATCGACTTGCGTCTCGGCCGCGAAGCCTACCGCGTCCGGGCGAGCTTCCTTCCAGGTCCCGGCGCCCGCGTTGCCGCGAATCTCGCAGACCTGAAGCTGCATACGATCGATTTATCGAGAGGCGCCGTTCTCGAAACGGGCTGCGTCTACATCGTGCCGCTGCTGGAAAGTCTCGGTCTTCCGGACAGCATCTCGGCTTCTGCCAATCCGAAGAGCTCGACCGGCCGGCTCGACGTCTTCACCCGCGTCATCGCGGATGGAGTGACCGCGTTCGACCAAATCCCTTCGGGCTACAGAGGCCCGCTCTATGCCGAAATCTGTCCGCAGACGTTCCCGATCCTCGTCCGCACGGGGTCTAAGCTGAGCCAGCTTCGTTTTCGTGTCGGGAACCCGCGCGAAAGCGACTCGTCGCTACTGGCCTTGCATCAGAAGCAAAGCCTGGTTTCCGGCGGCTCCGCCGATATCAGCGATGGAATTGCCCTGTCGGTCGATCTCGTCGGCGGATTGTCGGGCCTCGTCGGCTACCGCGCGAAACGGCATACGGGCGTCGTGGATGTCGATGCCCCGAAGAGCTGTGCCATTGCCGACTACTGGGAAGAGATCGACTCGCGCGGGTCCCGCCGTCTGATCCTCGATCCGGATGAATTCTATATCCTGGCCTCGAAGGAGGCCGTTCACATTCCCCCGACCCATGCCGCGGAAATGATGCCCTTCAACCCGCTCGTCGGGGAATTTCGCGTCCACTACGCAGGGTTCATGGACCCTGGCTTCGGACACGAACCCGCCGGCGGCCACGGCTCCCGCGTGGTTCTGGAGGTCCGGTCGCACAAGGTGCCGTTCATTCTCGAAGACGGCCAGATCATCGGCCGGCTCGTCTACGAACGCATGGTGGAAGTGCCCGAAATGCTCTATGGCCGCGATCTTGGCTCGAATTATCAGGCCCAGGGCCTGAAACTCTCCAAGCACTTCCGCTGAACTCTTAACTCGCCGTTAACCAGAATCGGGCACGGTCTTCGCGTCGCGTTCGGTGTTTGGAGAGTGGCGTGCTCGATTATCCGGTACTTCTGGTATTGCCTGCAGCCTTGGCCTACGCGGCGGTCATGGACATCTTCACGATGACCATTCCCAACCGGGTATCATTGGCTCTCGTCGCGGCATTCCCGGTCGCGGCTTTTCTGGCTGGGCTCACCATGCACGGGGCGCTGATGCACCTCGCCGCCTTCGCCATCGTCCTCGCGGTCTGCATGGCGCTATTCGCATTCAATCTGCTGGGCGGTGGTGACGGCAAGTTGCTGGCGGCCACGGCGCTGTGGGTCGGGGTCGACCAGCTGATGCCGTTCGCAGTCACGGTTGCGATTGCCGGCGGCATCCTCGCAATCATCTTCCTGGCGGCCCGGCAGATCCCAGCCGGTATCTATCCGCTACCGGCGTGGGCCGAACGCCTGCATAAATCCGGAAATGGGATCCCCTATGGGCTCGCAATTTGTGCCGGGGGACTGCTGATTTATCCAAAAACTTTCATTTTCAAGGCTCTCGTCGCCTGACGGGAAGTCCGCGAAGGGGAAATCCCGGAGCTCAGTCGGAACCGGTCGTACCGGTTTGCGACGACAATTAACCTCGCATTGACGAATGTCGCGCAAAACTGAGTCCAACGGCGGGAAGAGGGGTCTTTCCGGCGCTTAGGGATTCCAGTGGCGCTATGAAACGAGCACAGTTGATCGGCATCTCCATCGCGGGCGTTTCGGCCTTCCTGGCCTTCGTGATGGTCAAGGGCATGCTGAACAAGCCGAAGGAAGAGAAGCGCGTCGAGGTCAAGGTCAACTCGGTCCAGGTGCTTGTCGCCGGAGCCGATATCGGGCTCGGCCAGGTCACCAACGAAGGCAGCTTCCGCTGGCAGGAATGGCCGGCGGATGCTTCCAGCGGTTTCATCACCGACAAATCGAATCGTGAAGCCATGCGCCAGCTCTCCGGCGCCATCGCCCGCGCGCCGATCATGGCCGGCGAACCGATCACGCCCAATAAGCTGGTCAAGGCCGGGCAGGGCGGGGTGCTTGCGGCGATCCTGCCGGCGGGTATGCGCGCGGTATCGACACGTATCAAGGAAGAGACGGCAGTCGGCCGCCTGATCCTTCCTAACGACCACGTCGATGTCATTCTCATCCGCCGCATGCGTGGCCGCAGCGGCGGCGAAGACTATGTGAGCGACACGCTCTTCACGAACGTTCGCGTGCTGGCCATCGGCCAGCAGATCGAGACGAAGGAAGGCAAGAAAGCCGCCGAAGGTTCGCCGAACACCGCCACCCTCGAACTCACACCGCGTCAGGCCGAAATGCTTCTACTCGCCAATTCATTGGGCGAGATCAGCCTGGCGCTCCGCTCGATCGCCGATCTCGATGCCGCCGGCAAGGGTCCGGGCGTCGGCGGGGCACTTGAAAAACCTAAAGACGGAAACGCCATCCGGGTCCTGCGTTACGGCGTCCGATCACGCGCTTCTAGCGTGAACTGAGCATTACTGTCAGCAGCTCGTCGGAAGGCTGGAATTCGATGTTAATTCATTTGATCAGGCGGTTTTTCTCCGT
This sequence comes from Hyphomicrobium sp., assembly GCA_025458125.1. GTDB lineage: Bacteria > Pseudomonadota > Alphaproteobacteria > Rhizobiales > Hyphomicrobiaceae > JAGVSR01. The sequence goes on along the minus strand of JALOTA010000030.1, from coordinate 12,002 downwards.
CTTTACGCTGATACTGGCGGCCGGAGTATTCAGCCCTGTGCTCGCAGGCGACGACGTGCCGGGAGCAGCGATCGGCGGCGGATTAGGAAATCCAGATGCGCCTCGCGCAGGTCAGCACCAGTCGCTGATCCGGCTGACGGAAGCGGATGCAGGCAAGCGCCGGACGATCACGCTGGGGCTCGGCAAGTCCGCGCTGATCGAACTGCCGCGTCCAGCCCGCGACGTCATGGTGTCCAACCCTCAGGTAGTCGACGCCGTCGTTCAGAGTTCCAATCGCATCTTCCTGGTCGCGCGCCGGTTCGGTGAATCGAATGCCTTCATCTTCGACGAAAACGGCGACCAGTTCTCCACGCTCGAAGTATTCGTCGAACGCGAAACCGCTGGCATCGAGAACCTCCTCCGCCGTCTGATCCCCGGTTCCAACATCAAGGTCGAGATGCTGAACCGTACGGCGATCCTGACCGGTACGGTGCGCACACCCGTCGACTCCAACCGGGCCTTCACGCTCGCGAAGCAGTTTGTATCAGCGGATTTCGAAACCAAAGTTGTCGGAGACAGCCAGGGCGTCTGGGTCAAGGACGGTGGCTCGAAGGAACCGAACGATCTCGTCGTCAACCTTCTCCAGGTCGAAGGCGAAGAGCAGGTCATGTTGAAAGTGACCGTCGCGGAAGTTCAGCGTCAGATCCTGAAGCAGTTCGGCATCAACCTCGGTGCGACCATCAACTCAGGCAACTTCGCCACGGCTCTCCTGTCCGACAATGCGTTGCCTTTAAGTACCGCAGCGGGTCTTGGGACACTGCCCGTGCCCGCGATCCCGACCTTGGGGGCCAGTCAGGGCATCCTATCGCTATTCAACTCCGGACCCACTGGCGCCGGTGCCCCCTTTGGCAACTCCGGTATCGCGGGAATTGGTGATGTCGGCAACGCACGGATCGCCTATGCCCTGCGCGCGCTCGAACGCGCCGGACTAATGCGGACGTTGGCCGAGCCGACCCTGACCGCGATCTCCGGCGAGCCAGCAAAGTTCCTCGCGGGTGGCGAGTTTCCGATCCCGGTAGCGGACGGACAAGGCGGCATCACGGTCACCTTCAAGGAGTTCGGCGTCGGTGTCACGTTCACACCGGTGGTCATGTCCGAAGGACGCATCAGCCTGAAGATCGAGACCGAGGTCAGCGAACTGTCGGTTGCGAACTCGATCGTCGTCGACCGGCTATCGATCCCCGGCCTGTCCAAGCGCGAGGCGAAGTCAACCGTCGAGTTGCCCTCAGGTGGTTCGCTGGCGCTCGCGGGTCTCATCTCCGACGACGTGCGCCAGAACATCGATGGACTGCCGGGTCTGAAGGACGTGCCCGTTCTCGGCACTCTGTTCCGAAGCCGGGATTACATCAAGAAAGAGACCGAGCTCGTGGTCATTGTAACGCCCTATCTCGTCAAGCCGGTCGGGCGCCAGGACCTTGGCACGCCGGCGGATGGTCTGGCCGAAGCGACGGACCTCAAGGGCATCTTCCTTGGACATTTCAACCGCATCTACGGACACGACCCGGCCGTTCAGCCGGTCGGCGATCTGAAGGGCGATTACGGCTTCATCGTCGAGTGACGGCACAGGCTGGAGAGATTCACATGACGACGACGAGCACAAAATCAAGCACCGTGAAGGGCCGGCCGGCACAAACCGCGATCCGCTTTGCGATCACTGCCGCCCTCGCGTTCCAGGTTGCCGGATGCAAAACGACCGAAGACCCCACGCGGGTCGCGGGCTGGGAGCTGACGAGCCCCGCGCAGAACCACCCCATAATGGTTTCGCAGCAGCCCGAGACCTTGAAGATTGCCGTTCCGCGGCACGCCAACGGATTGTCGCCAAGCCAACGTGCCGACGTGCTGAGCTTCGCTCAGTCGGCGCGCATGTCCGATGCAGGCAATACCCGGCTCGTCATCGCAGCGCCGAGCGGGTCGGCCAATGAAACGGCGGCCATCGCCACCGTTCATGACACCAGCGCCATTCTTCGCGAAGCCGGCTTTACCGATTCCAATATCAACATCGAGCCGTTCGACGCGGCCGGCCAGTCGCAACCGGCCGTGCAGCTCTCGTTCCTTCGCTATGTCGCGGAGGGGCCCGAGTGCGGGAATTTCCCGACCAATCTGGCCCGCAACCCTCGCAATCTGCCGGCGCCGAACTTCGGATGCACGTCGCAGAAGAACCTCGCGGCCATGGTTCTCAACCCTGCCGACCTGCTTGGACCTCGCAAGATGGACCCCAGGCCTTCCGAGCGTCGCCAGGAGACTTGGCAGAAGTACATCAAGGGCGAATCGACGGGCGCTCAGAAGAGCCAGGAAGAAACAGTTAGTACGAGCGGCAGCGGCGGCCAGTGAGAATGAGGTTGTCTTGATATGACCAGGCAGACCAATACCAATCCTGCATTTGCGGCGGCAGGAGCGGAGTATTCCGACTTCGAAATCCCTGTGATCGATCAATCTCAGGACAGCATGGAGCGCGCGCGGCCCATTCCGCGCATTTCAATCCAGGCCTTCTGCGAACAAAACCATATGGCGGGCGTGGTCCAGGATGCATCCGAGGACCGCCGGCTGAGCAAGGCGCATGTCAGCGTCCACATGGGCGGTGCCGTTGCAGCAGTGCAGCACTACCAGGAAAGCCCGACACCTAACCTTATCATCGTGGAAAGCGCGCTGCCGCGTCAGCAACTGTTGCCGGAGCTTGACCGGCTTGCTGAATGCTGTGATCCGGGCACGAAGGTCGTCGTCATTGGCCACGTCAACGACGTTATTCTCTACCGCGAACTTCTCAAGCGCGGCGTCAGCGAATATCTCGTCGCTCCCGTGACAGCTCCCCAACTCATGGAGAGCCTCTCTAATCTCTATAACGATCCCGAATCGGACCCGGTCGGACACGTCTACGCCTTCATCGGCGCGAAAGGCGGCGTCGGCTCTTCGACCATCTGTCACAATGCAGCCTGGACGCTTTCGGAAGCCCTGAAGTCCAACGTCATCGTTGCCGACCTCGATCTCGCATTCGGCACCACCGGGCTCGATTTCAATCAGGATCCCGTGCAGGGCATTGCCGACGCTCTGGCGACGCCCCCGGTGGTTCTCGACCGCGACTACGACATCACACCGGACGGCTGCGACATGGTCATCGACGTCGCGCGCCAGAACGTGCCTTACGTCGTGATCGATCTGCCGCACGGTTGGTCGGCCTGGACCAAGCGCGTCCTGCTGCAGGCGGATGAAGTCGTCATCACCGCCGCGCCCGATCTCGCCAACCTGCGGAACGCCAAGAATATCGTCGAGCTGCTGAAGCAATCGCGCAGGAACGACAATCTCCCGCACCTCGTGATCAACATGGCCAATGTCCCCAAGCGGCCGGAGATTGCTCTCAAGGAGTTCGAGGAAGCACTCGGTCTGAAGGCTCTCGCCGTGATCGACTTCGATCCTGAAACCTTCGGTCAGGCGTCCAATAACGGACAGATGATCGAGGAATTGAGCAATCGTGCCAAGGCAGCGCCCATGTTCCGCGATATCGCCATGACGCTCGCCCACCGCAGGGAAACCAAGGCCGAGAAGAAGCCGGCCTTCGCCTCGCTCCTCGAGAAGTTGAAACTGAAGCGTTAAGGATCCGCACGCATGTTCGGAAGGCGTTCATCGGATGGCGCGCCTCAGCGCCGTGTCGTTCCCCAGCAGCAGGCCTCCGCGCCTGTCGCGGAAGTGCAAGCTACGGTCCAGGCCAGCCGCCCGGTGCCGGAGCACGCCGAGCCACAGCGCCGCCACTCCGAAGAGTACTATGACGTCAAGACGACCGTATTCAACGCCCTGATCGATACGATCGACTTGACGCAGCTGGCCAAGCTCGACGCCGCAGCGGCGCGCGAGGAAATCCGCGACATCGTCAGCGAGATTATCCAGGTCAAGAACGTCGTCATGTCGATCGCCGAGCAGGAAGAACTGCTCGAAGACATCTGCAACGACGTTCTGGGATACGGTCCGCTGGAACCGCTTCTGGCCCGCGACGACATCGCAGACATCATGGTCAACGGCGCGAATACGACCTTCATCGAAGTCAGCGGCAAGGTTCAGAAGACCTCGGTACGTTTCGCCGACAATCAGCAGCTGATGAACATCTGCCAGCGCATCGTGAGTCAGGTCGGGCGACGAGTCGATGAATCGAGCCCGATATGCGACGCTCGCCTCCCCGACGGGTCGCGCGTCAACGTCATTGCGCCCCCGCTCGCCATCGACGGGCCGGCATTGACAATTCGTAAGTTCAAAAAGGACCGCCTCAAGCTCGATAACCTGGTCAAGTTCGGATCGATCACGCCAGCCGGCAAGACGGTCCTGGAGATCATCGGACGGGTTCGCTGCAACGTGCTGATCTCCGGCGGTACCGGTTCGGGTAAGACGACCCTGCTCAACTGCCTGACCGGCTGCATCGATCACGACGAGCGGATCATCACCTGCGAAGACTCCGCCGAACTTCAGCTTCAGCAGCCACACGTCGTCCGTCTCGAAACGCGCCCTCCCAACCTGGAAGGCGAAGGCGAGATCACCATGCGCGATCTCGTCAAGAACTGCCTGCGTATGCGACCCGAGCGCATCATCGTCGGCGAAGTCCGCGGTCCGGAAGCCTTCGATCTTCTCCAGGCTATGAATACCGGCCACGACGGTTCCATGGGAACGCTGCACGCCAACAGTCCTCGTGAAGCGATCAGCCGTCTCGAGTCGATGATCATGATGGGCGGCTATGCGCTTCCGGTGAAGACCATCCGCGAAATGATCTGCGGTTCGATCGATGTGATCGTGCAGGCTTCACGGCTTCGCGACGGTTCGCGCAAGATCACCCACATCACCGAAGTGCTCGGCATGGAAGAAGAAACGGTCACGCTGCAGAACCTGCTCGTCTACGAGGTGACGGGCGAGGACGCGAACGGAAAGCTTGTCGGACGTCACAGGTCCACCGGCATCGCGCGGCCGCGGTTCTGGGACCGCGCCGAATACTACAAGGAAGAAGGCCGCCTCGCATCCGCACTTGCCGCGGCCGAAGTTCTCGACAGCCATGGCAACCCGCTGGGTGAGTCGCATGGTTGATGGCGATATGATTGTAATCCTAGCGGCGCTTCTGGCGGCCTTCGCGTTCGCCGGCATCGTGTTCGCGCTACTCTATCCCTACATTTCCGGCGAAAAGCAGACCGAAAAGCGCGTCGCAAGTGTAACCGAAAACCGGGCCAAGAAGACCGCCGGTGCGCACCGATCGGCGGCTGAAATCGCGGCGCAGCGTAAGAAGCAGGTGACCGACAGCCTCAAGGACATGGAGGCCAGGGCCAAGTCGCGCGAGAAGATTTCGCTCAGAACGCAGCTTGAGCGCGCCGGGCTCGATGCCGAGCCGCGCAATTTCTGGATCGCGAGCATGATCAGCGGGATCGTGTGCGGGGCCATGGCGTTCATCTGGACCAGCGGTGGCATGATGCCGATCGCCGTCGCGACCGCACTTCTGGTCGGAACCTTCGGGCTGCCCCGTTGGGTTCTCTCCAAACTGATCAAGCGGCGCCAGCGGAAATTCCAGTCCGAGTTGGCCAACGCAATCGATGTCATTGTACGCGGCGTCAAATCAGGCCTGCCGCTGAACGAATGCTTGCAGATCATCGCCCGGGAAAGCCCTGAACCGATTGGCGGAGAGTTTCGATACGTCGTCGAGCAGATGCGGGTTGGCGTTCCGCTTCACGAGGCGCTCGACCGGTTGATGGTCCGGATGCCGCTCTCAGAGGTGAAATTCCTCGCCATCGTGATCGGAATTCAGCAGCAGGCAGGCGGCAACCTGTCCGAAGCGCTCGGCAACCTCTCGGGCGTTCTTCGCGATCGCTTCCGCATGGAGATGAAGGTGAAGGCGTTGTCGGCGGAAGCGAAATCTTCGGCCGGCGTCCTGGCTTCGCTGCCGCCGGGTGTCATGTTCATGACCTACGCGTCTTCTCCCGACTACATCATGCCGCTCTTCTCCACAACGGCCGGGAACCTCTTTCTACTGGCCGGTGGCTTCTGGATGCTGTGTGGCGTCCTCGTGATGCGCAAGATGATCAACTTCAAGTTCTAGAGCGGTCCGGGAAGCAGTCGCGTTCCGAAGACAGAAACGAAGGCAGTGCCATGCAGGAGATCATCGACGCTATCATGAACCCGCAGCTGCTCGCGACGATGCTCGCGGCCGTCGCGGCGTTCGCCACGGTTCTGTCGGTGGCCATGCCTCTTCTGCAGAAGGATCGCCTCAGTCAGCGCATGAAGGTGATGGCGGTCGAGCGTGACAAGATGCGTTCGCAGAGGCTTCAGGAGCTGGCGGTCAGGGACCGTCAGGCAAGCCAGGCGAGATTGCGTCAGACCCCGAAGGGCTACATGCAGCAGATCGTCGACCGCTTCGATCTCCGCGCGCAATTCGACAACGAGGAAGTTCGCAACAAACTGAAGACGGCGGGTCTGCGTGGCCAGGCGCCGCTGGTGGCATATATCTTCTTCCGTGTGGCGATGCCGCCGATCGTCTTCCTGGTCGCCTTGTTCTACATCTTCGTGGTGCTGAAGCTTCAGTACCCGCCCATGATCAAGTTCCTGATGGGCGTCTGCGCCGGCGTCATCGGCTTCTACCTGCCCAACATTTTCATCGAGAACTTGGCTCAGAAAAGACAGAAGTCCATCCGGCAAGCGTTCCCGGATTCGCTCGACATGCTGTTGATCTGCGTCCAGTCGGGCATGTCAGTTGAAGCGGCCTTCGGCAAGGTGGCAAAGGAAATCACCTCTCAGTCGCTCGAACTCGGAGAGGAGCTTGCCCTCACGACTGCGGAACTGTCCTATCTGAGCGAGCGCCGTGCAGCCTTCGAAAACCTCGGCAAACGAACAGGCATTCCTGGGGTGAAGGCCGTCGCGACCGCGCTGATCCAGGCTGAACGTTACGGTACACCCGTCGGTCACGCATTGCGCGTGATGGCCAAGGAGAACCGGGATATCCGCATGGGCGAGGCTGAAAAGAAGGCGGCAGCCCTGCCCCCGAAACTGACCGTTCCGATGATCATTTTCTTCCTTCCAGTGCTCTTCCTCGTCATTCTCGGACCGGCCGCCATTCGCTATTTCGGCTATTCGTGACCGCGCTGGGGCGGGACGGCGTGCGGGCGCGATGTGACGCCTGGATCGTAGCTGTCGTTCCGGTCTGAGATCTTCCGCCGGCTGGGCAAAGCCTTTCCGCCGCACGCGGCCTGTCTTGACGACGGGCTCGGGAAGCCACACCTCAGCCCGTGAACAGGAATGGCTGGAGCCCCATGCAGAACGCGAAGCTGACACCCCAGGAAGCCCTCATATTTTCGATGATCACCATTTCTGCCGTCGATCGTGAGATCTCCGACGAGGAACTTCGGAGAATTGGGTCGATCGTGGCCGAGCTACCGCCGTTCGAGGGTTACAACCGGGATTGGCTGGTCGACGAGGCCCAGGCCTGTGGCCGCTACCTCGTCAAGCCGGATGGTCTTCAAACAGTTCTTCAACTCGTGAAGGATGCGCTGCCGCGCCGGCTCTATGAAACCGCCTATGTTTTGGCCGCCGAAGTGGCCGCCAGCGATCTCAACGTGCGCGAGGAAGAAATCCGCTGCCTGGAACTTCTGGCGGAGAAGCTCGAGATCGACAAGCTCACGTGCGCCGCTCTCGAACGCGCTGCCCGCGCGCGCCATCAGCGGATTTGACGTTTAGCCATATTCGCAGAATTGTGCGATGGCCGACGTCGCTTCGTTCAGCGCGTCCTCGCTGTTTTTTCCCGAAGAACGCCGCGGCACGAGGTCATGATCGCCGTCTTCAATCCAGCACATCTTTATGATGCCAGGTAGGATCAGGTTGCCGAAGGCCGTGCGTCCTCCGAATGGATCGCGCGTGCCTTGAATAATGAGTGCGGGCCTCGTCAGATTTTCGAGGACGTTGCCTCTGTGCAGGTGCGGCCGCCGCGGTGGCGCCAGCGGGAAGCCCAGGACGACGATTCCGGAAATCCTGCTGGCAACCCTGGGGTCGGCGGTTGACAGACACGCGACCCGGCCGCCCATCGACTTACCGCCTACGAAGAGCCGCGTGCGTTTGCCGATACGATCAATGCAGTCGGCCACGGCTTCACAGTAGTCAGCGACAAGAGTTTCTGCCCGTGGCGCCGGCCGCCGTGACCCGCCATCGGCACGCGCCGCCATATAGGGAAATTCAAATCGATGAACGGTTACGCCCTTGGCCGCCAGTTGTTCGGCAACGTGGGTGAAAAACGGACTGGTCATCGGCGCGCCGGCCCCGTGGGCGAGAACGAGATGTGTCCTGGCGTGCGGGTCTCCGGTGATGATCCACCGCCGCTGGCAGGGAGACTTGGCGTTCCTAACTCTCAATTATTTCCTTTTTTCAGACACTTCGGGCGCAACAGACAGGGGCCACGAAAATAACGAGAAGACAACGGCGAATAGCCGGACCAATCGGGGTCGCAATTTCGCCAAGACACGGACTACACTAGCGCAAAACAGCATCGGGGCCGAATGCGGGATCGCATTTTATCGCTGGGACTTGCTATCGCGACGTGCTGCGCCGCCGCAGTCGTTGCGCGCGCCGGTGACGGCGCCGCATTCCCTTGGACCGATCAGGCCGCAAAGGCGGCTGCAGCTGCTGGTACGGCCCAGTCCGAGACGGCTGGTCCGCAGTCTGAGGCACCGGCAAACGCGAGGAAACCCAAGTCCGGGACGAACCCGGCTGCCGTAAAAGCCGAACCCGCATCGAACTTGGCTGCAGCGAAGTCTGCGCCGGCAACGGAGAAGTCGTCGAAGCCGGACGTCGTTCCTGCAAAAAAGATCTTCGGAGCCATGACGGCGCCGGCACAAATGAAGGCTCGCGCGATCGGCGCCTACTCCCGAGGTTGCCTTGCCGGTGGCACGGCCCTGCCAATTGACGGACCGGCATGGCAGGCGATGCGCCTTTCCCGGAATCGGAATTGGGGCCATCCGAAGCTCGTTGCGCTGCTTGAGAAGTATGCTGGAGAGGTGAAGGCGAAGGATGGCTGGCCCGGCCTTCTTGTCGGTGATATCTCGCAGCCGCGCGGTGGACCGATGCTGACGGGTCATGCCTCGCACCAGCTCGGCCTTGACGCGGACATCTGGTTCACACCGATGCCATCCCGCCGTCTTTCCAAGACGGAACGCGAGAACCTTGCGGCCACGTCCATGTTGGCGTCCGATAATCTCTCGGTGAACAAGAAGGTCTGGGGCGAAGGTCAGGTCAATATCGTCCGCCGTGTGGCCTCATACCCTGAAGTGGAACGGGTGCTTGTTCATCCTGCGATCAAGAAGGCGCTGTGCGAGGCCGGCAGCAAGGATCGCGGCTGGCTTGCGAAAGTGCGCCCCTATTGGGGCCATTTCTATCATTTCCATGTCCGCATCGGCTGCCCATCCGACAGCCCCACGTGCACCAAGCAGGCCGCTATTCCGGGAGACGACGGCTGCGGCAAGGAACTCGACGACTGGTTCAAATTGCTGACTGCGCCTCCCAAGCCCAAGCCTCCGGTGGCCCAGCCTGCCAGGCCGGTTAAGCCGAAGCCGCCCCTCACGCTTGCCGACCTGCCGGCCGAGTGCCGTACTGTTGTTGGCGATGACGCTGCGGTCATGACGGCTACCGGTACGGCGCCAGCAAACAAGAGCCCGCCGGCCGCTGCATCGAAGACCGCGGCGACGGGCGAAAAAAAGCCGCCGAATAAGAAAGCGGCCGACGCGAAGTGAAGGCGTTACGTGCCTGTTACTTCGGTCGGGCGCGGACATGAAACGCCGGTTCCGCCAAGACCGCAGTATCCATGCGGAACTTTCGCCAGATACTGCTGGTGATAATCTTCGGCCCAATAGAAAGCCGGCACTGGAAGGATCTCCGTCGTGATCCGACCGTGGCCCGCTGCGGTCAGACGCTCCTGGAACGCGTCCCGCGACGCCTCCGCAATGGCCTGCTGGCTGCTGTCGGTCGTGTAGATGCCCGACCGGTACTGCGTACCAACGTCGTTGCCCTGACGATAGCCCTGCGTCGGATCGTGGCTTTCCCAGAAAGTCATCAAGAGGTCACCGAAGCTGATCTGCTTAGGATCATAGGCGACGAAGACCACTTCGTTGTGTCCTGTCCGGCCTGTGCAGACCTCTTCATAAGTTGGATTGGGCGTAAGCCCGCCTGCATACCCGACACCGGTCGCGACGATGCCTTCGCCAAGTTGCCAGAACTTGCGCTCGGCCCCCCAGAAGCAGCCGAGGCCGAACAAGGCCGTGCGCGTACCTTCTGGATAAGGCCCTTTCAGCGGCCTGCCGGTGACGAAATGATGCGATGCCGTCGGCAGCGGTTCGTTGCGCCCCGTCAAGGCGGTTGCGGCCGTGGGCATTTCGGTCTTGGCGGATTTGAACAGCATGGATCAGATCCTTTCGTATCGGTATCGGTTCGCTACCGTGTCCAGAACGTCTCGCAAGACCTAATACTGCGGCGGGGCGCTGGTGGTTTTCATCGCCACTGATAAAATCATAGCAAGTGGACCGCCTTGATCCGTGGAGTGGGGTAGAACATGGCGAACAGTTCGGCAATCGAGCCGGTGCCGGAAATCGGCCCCAGCGGAACACCGCCGTCATCCGCCCAACCCTTAGATCAACCCAATACCGCCAGTTCGGACTCCGTCGAACCGGAGGATTACGGCGCCAGCACTATTCGCACCACTGTCTTCTGTCTGGTCTTCCTCCTCCTGCTTCCCTTTTTCGCCAGTCTGCCTGCCATGATCGGAATGCGCGCCTCCGCAGGACTGCTTGGCAACAACCTGGGACTTCTCGTTCTGGCCGCCGTCTTCACGGGCGTCATGTTTCTGGTCTTCGTGGAAATGATGTTTTCCATACGCACCCGCGTCCACCTGGGCCGCGAGAAGGTTCGAATGACCCTGCCATCCGGTCGTGGGCCCACGCCGATGCTGCGTTACCGGACCTATGAGTTCCCCTACGATCAGGTGCAATCGGTCGAGACCCGCCGCGAGATTTACGGCGGAAGCGTGGTGCCGGTATTGATGAAAGGTGCTCGGGTCAATCTGAAGGACGGATCGGTCGTTCGTCTGGGCTACGTCAGCGAAGCCAACGACGACCCGGTGTTTCCCTACGTCGACATCGCGCGCAAGATTGCCGAGCGCGCCCGTCTGCCCTTGATAGATCGCGGCTCTGTCCGGCGATCTGTCCGAAGCAAGATGATGGGCATCAGAGCCAGCGATCACGAGAACACGCTGGTTGAGGATAGGGAGATTGCGCGCCTCAACGCGTCGCACAACACGTTCATGTTGGCCCTGATTGGAATCGTTCTCCTGCTCATGTTGGTCGGCATTGCGCAGGACTTCGCCGACGGTAGTCCGGTTGGTCAGACGGCTTGGCTCTCAGCCCTGCCACCCACCGTCAGTTGACATAGACATTCACCCGGCGGCGCCTGCGGCCGGCGTATCCGCACAGAGTCGCGAGAACCCCGAACACGCCCCAGGTGGGAAACTGGAGCACGGCGGCTTCGAGAATTCGCCACGCGGCAGGCGATAGCGACGAACTGAGGCTGTCTCTCGCCGACTTCAGCGAATTGGGAGAAATCCGCTCCCATTGCGTCTCGAAGGATGTCGGCACAAAGGGACCGCTTCCTGCCAGCCACGGCGTCGCGTCGGACACCATCGCAACGATTGCGATCAGGGCAAGCAACGCGGAAAAAAACCTGAAGACGGCCATGCCGGGTCTCCCGATTGGTCTCGCACATGTCCTTGCCGCGCTTTGCCCCGTGCGGCAAGTGAGGTCTTGGCTGGCCGGGATCCTGGTAGATCGGCAACGATTGCCGCAGCAACGCGAGTCGCGCGTGATAGGTTGCCATCTATACCCACTTAGGCTTAAGTGCGCGCCTTCCAGACGGGTTAGGAGAGGTGGCCGAGTGGTTTAAGGCGCACGCCTGGAACGCGTGTGTAGGGGAAACTC
>JALOTA010000029.1 GCA_025458125.1 Hyphomicrobium sp. | reverse complement strand
CCTCGTTGCCTGCGGTTGCCGCAGAGCACGCATCACTCAGCCATCCTCCTGGTGCAACAGCACCGTTGTCGTGGCGATCATCGCCAGTGCGATCGGGAACCAGACTGCGATCCTCGGGGCGACCAAGCCGGCCGCGCCCAATTGTCGAGATATCTCAGCCAGAAGGAAGAATCCGAACCCCCCGATCATCCCCGTGACGACCATAGTCTGGATGCCCCCTGAGCGGAATGACTTCAGCGACACAGTGGCCGCCAAAAGCACCATCGCCATGCACAGAAATGGACGCGATAGGAGCAGTTCGTACTGGAGACGCAGGGCCGCGCTGGAAAGCTTCGCTTTTTCAGCCACTTCGATAAGGGCTGGCAACTCCCAGAACGAGATGGCGATGGCCTTGCCCAAGGTGTCGGAAACGCGCTCGGGGGTTAGGTAGGTGGAGAGCAGAAAAGAGCCGTACTTGACAGGCTCTTCGCCGGGGCGGACGACGGTTACGTTTTCAAGGCGCCAGAAGCCGTCGAGCAGATTGGCCTTGCTGGCGTCGAGACGCTCCTTGAAGCGTCCGTTGGCGTCGAATAGGAACGCGGTCACACCGCTCAGTTCCATGCCGTTGCGGGCGGTGGCGGCGGCCGACAGGACGGATTGGCCGTCGATCCCGTCCTGGCGCAGCCACGCTCCCGACTGACCGGCGCTCAATAGATTGGATTCACGACCGAAATATTCGTTGAACAGTGTGTCGGCATAGGCCCGGGCCGAGGCAGCCAGCGGGTTGTATAGCGTGACGCTCAGCACCCCCAGGACGAAGGCGACCGCAAGGCCCGGACGCAGGAATTGCCAGGCCGAAACGCCGGCGGCGCGGATCACGGCCAGTTCGCTCTTGCGCGATAGCATGAGGAGGGCGCCGATCGAGCCGACCAGAACGCCGAATGCGAGTAGGAACTCGGTATAGGCCGGTAGCCGCAGAAGGGTGAGCCAGATGACTTTCCAGCCTGGCACGGTGCCGCGCTTGCCCGATTGGCGGAGCATTTCAACGAGGTCGATGACGAAGATCAGGAACGAACAGACGAGAAACGTGATCACGATCATCGCCAGGAACCGCTTGGCGACATAGAAGCCGATGGTGGAGGGCAGCGGGCGCGGCAGTCTCATGGACCGCTCCGGGCAGCGCCGGGCACGCCCGGCCGGAAGCGCGACATCGAAGCGGCCATCAGGTCGGAGAGGGTGTCGGCGAATTGGCTGAAACGGCTTTGGCCCGGCCGCTGGCGGCGGTACCCCATGATGACGGCGAGGCTGACGGCTATGCCCGCAAGAGGGAGCACGTAGAGCAGCGGGATCAGCGCTGTCTTGACGGCGATGACGTTGTTCAGGCCCAGGCCGGCGAGGCGCAACCCGGCGGCGGCGGCAAATCCGGTGGCAACGGAGCGGGTGCGGTTCTGGCGGGTCGACTGGGCGTTGCCTGCGGACGCCAGGGCAATGAAAACGAAGGCCAGCGGGTAGAGCGTGCTAGCGAACCGCTCATGCAACTCGGTTTGAAACTGGCCGGGGTTGCGCTGGTAGAATTTGCTGGTTGGTTCGGGCGCAACCAACTCGGAATAGTACCGTTCGCGCGGGCGCAGATCCTTGTCGTCGCCGACTTTTTCGTCGAACTGGTCGAGATCGAGGGCGTAGCGATCGAATGCGATGATGCGCGGCGGTTCGCCGGCGCTGTTCTGTGACAGAACGTGCCCGCCGGACATCACCATGAACGCGCCGCTCTCCTGCTTCACGATCTGGCCGCGCTCGGCGAGGTAGGACATCGCGCTCTTTTCATCGCGCGTGTCATGCATGATGAGCCCAAGGATATCCCCGTTCGGCGCCCTCTCGCGGATGTGAAAGGTGATGCCTTTCTCCGGGCTCGTGAAATTGCCGGGCTGTAGCACCTGGGCGAGGAGATCGGTGCGCACCTGCACGACATACTCGCGCAGCATGCGAAGGCTCCAGGGCATGCCGATGTGATTGACGAAGGCCACGGCCCCCGAGACGATCAGTGCTAGCAGGAGCAGGGGGCGCGCGAGGACCCAGATGGTCGCGCCCGATGCGGTCATGACGATGAGTTCGCTGTCGCCGTTGAGGCGATTGAGCGTGTGCATGACGGCGATGAGCAGCGCGAACGGGGCGATGAGTGCGAGCAGGTTGGGAAGAGCGAGCGTCGTCATCGCGAAGAGCGTGCCAGCGTTCTGGCCCTGGCTCGTCACCACTTCGAACTGACGCAGCGCGAGGGCGATCCATACGACGCCGGACAGCGACGACAGGATGAGGAGCATGGCGCCCGCCGCTTGCCGGAATACGTAGCGCGAGAAGATCGTGGTCATGCCCGTTTCCAGCCGGCTTATTCACGGTATCGGCGGCCGTCAGATGGCTCCGCGCAGGGTTAACGGTCAAGGCCAAAGCCGTTTTGGCGTACGCTTCGGGCTCCCATAGCACGGTGGCCAAAATTCGACGCGGAGGCTTGAGTTGTGCGCTGCCGGCGGGAGGAAAACACGTGGAACAGTCGAGCGCTCTCCCGGGATGGCGCGGCGCGGCGTTTGGCGCGGTTTTCGGGGTGTGGCCGCAACTTGCGCTCGGGCGGGAAGAGGATAATCTCGCGCCCGAAACCGCCTTCTCTTCCTGGAGCTGTGCACCGGCGAGGTTGCGCCGTGCCGGATGCGCCGCCGGCGCAGCCCGCGCGGAGCGCGTCGATCCCGCTCCGATCCCATACCCCCTAGGAGCTCATACCCGATGGCCGCCCCACTCGAGATTACATTCGCGCCGCTGACCGCCGCACTCGAACCGACGACCGTCGTTTTCGCGGCATCCGAACTTGCGCTCGCCGAAAGCGTCGCTGCGCTGAACCAGAAAAGTGGCGGCATCATTCTCAAGGCGGCGGACGCCGCGTCGTTCAAAGGCAAGGCCAAATCATCATTCGAAGTTCTGGCTCCGGCAAAGATCGATGCCGATCGGTTGATCGTCGCAGGTGCCGGCAAGACGGCCGATCTTACCGACACGGATTGGGCCATGCTCGGAGGTTACGCCTACGCGCAGATCGCTGCCAGAAAGACAGCTCGCGCCGGCGTCATCGCGGATTTCGACGACACCGGAGATTCGAAACCGGCCGAGGCCGCAGCACTGATTGGCTTCGGCGCGCTGCTGCGCCACTATACCTTCACCAAATACAAGACGAGCAAGACCGGTAGCGAGGACGCCGGGACGCAAGCGGACGGGGCAGAAACGCCGGCCGCCGCGCCCGACGGTCTGCAGAAGCTCGTCATCCTGACGGCTGATCCGGACAAGGCGCGCACGCTTTTCCAGCGGCAACAAGCCGTGGCAAATGGCGTGATGCTGGCGCGCGATCTCGTCAACGAACCGGCGAACATGCTGGGCCCGGTCGAATTCGCCGACCGTGTGAAGGACTTGGAGCGTCTGGGTCTGGAAGTCGAAATTCTCGACGAAGATCAGCTCAAGGCGCTCAAAATGAATACGCTGCTCTCCGTCAGCCAGGGCAGCGTGCGGCCGGCGCGGGTTGCCATCATGCAGTGGAACGGCGCCAAATCGCGGCGCGCAAAGCCGATCTGCTTCGTCGGGAAGGGCGTGGTGTTTGATACCGGCGGGTATTCGCTGAAGCCCGGCGCGGGCATGGAGGACATGAAGGGCGACATGGGCGGCGCGGCCGCCGTGACGGGACTGATGGCGGCGCTGGCCGAGCGCAAGGCGAACGTGAATGCAATCGGCCTCATCGGGCTCGTTGAGAACATGGTGTCGGGCGATGCGACGCGGCCGGGCGATGTGGTCACGTCGATGTCGGGTCAGACGGTCGAGATCCTCAACACCGATGCGGAAGGCCGCCTGGTCCTGGCGGACGTGCTCTGGTACGCACAGGAGCGCTACAAGCCGAAGCTCGTCATCGACCTTGCGACCTTGACCGGGGCGATCATGATCGCGCTCGGCAAGGAATACGCCGGCCTCTTCGCCAACGATGACAAGCTTGCCGCGGACCTTCTCTCGGCGTCGAAGTCGACGGGAGAGAAGCTGTGGCGCATGCCGCTCGACAAGGCGTTCCATCGCATGATCGACGGCAAGACTGCCGACATCAAGAACATCGGCGGGCGCTGGGCCGGGTCCTGCACGGCGGCGGCGTTTCTGGAGCGGTTCATCAAGGACACGCCCTGGGCGCATTTGGACGTGGCCGGCACGGCTATGGATTCCGGCCGTACGGAGATCAACACGAGCTGGGGTTCGGGTTGGGGCGTGCGGCTGCTGGATCGCTTCGTGGCGGATCATCACGAGAAGAGCTAATCGCGATCAACAAGCGGAAATGATTGGCTAACTTTTTATTATTTTCCATAATATATATTACGCGAATGATGTGGGCCTGATCGGGGTGACATGCAAATGCCGTCTCCGGTGGGCCTTCGGCCGTTCTGGAGTCGTCGTAAGGCTCTGCGGTCATCCATCCGCCGGTCCGGCGCCGGCCGGTCCCGAACCGGCCTAAGGCTTCCACCTCAGTTCCGTGTCCAGCAGCGCTTCGATCAGCGTGTCGAAGCGCAGATCCGGGCCGAGCGCCACGTCGCGCGTCATCACCGGCAGCGGCGTCCCTGCTGCAGCAATCACCGGTATAGGCAGGATGGCGGTGTGGACACCCTGACGATACGTTTTGATCACCGACTTTTGTCCGTTGTCGACACGCGCGACGACTGCGACCGGACAACAGGCGCTGCCCGTGTCGGGCCACTCCTCGTCACCCATTTCGATGATCAGGGCCTCATCGGGATGACTCGTGATGGGTTCGGCGACGACGCACTCCGGCGCGTCGGCCACGCACTCGGCGCCGGACCCGCGCCGAAACAGCGTCTCGGCCGTCGGTGCGCCGGGCTTCGGCGTCCGCAGGATCACGGCGCCTAGCCCCTTCTCCAGGATCAGGCCGCGGCACCACTGGCTGCATTCGTCATAGGGCAGCATGCTTTTGCCGCCGGTGCGGCTGGGATCCACGGGCAGGCCGTAGGACGCCTTGACGATGAGCGTCGAGACGGGGCGGACATCGGGGACCGAGGTCAAGCCGTCACGGGTTCCCGTTTCGGCGGAGACGATGCCGGCGTGTACCTGGGCGCCGGCGGCCCACAACGCGACGAATACGAGCGGCGCGAGAGCCAAGCCGAACCGCCGCGTGAGGACCCCGACTGCGGCCACCCCGATGAGGGCTGCGCACCACAGAACGTTGGCGGCAATCGGCCCGGACTCAACGTTCAGCGGTGATATTGCGTAAGCAGCGGCAATCAGAGCGGCGAAGAAGAGGCCGAGGCCGGCGAGGCCAAGAACGAGATCTCTGGTCGGATTTCGCGTCTGCATCTGGAAAAAACTGTCCGTGCCTACTTGCGCGCCTATCGCTGCAAATCACCAGAAAAAGGCAAATCTGATGACATTCTGATCGCCGGTACCTGATCCCGGATCATTCGAGACGCCGCACGATCCCCGCGATGACGGCGGCATAGAGTGATGCGACAAAGCCGGCAAGAACATTGACGCTGATAATGATCCCCACCGCTCTAGCCCATGTAGGGTTCAGATAGGCCGACAACAAGGTCACCACGAAGTCGTCGAACGCCTGCTTCAAGCGGAAAAACAACTCGCTTGCCTGCTCCACCGTCGGAATTTTGGGCATTTCCCAGACGATGGTCCAGCCGATGTCACCCACTGTCGGCGAAGGTACGAGACCGTAGGCGGCCAGCAGCGCGATGGCGGCCGAGAACAAGAGGCCGAGGGGAGGAGCGAGCCGAAAGAAGCCCCAGCGCTCCGGACGGGCGTCGAGGCGGATCGAAAGGAAGCGCAGGAGAGCGGCGCCGGCGTAGATGGTCAGGCCGAAAGCGACGGCAACCCAGAAGAGCCGGCTCTGGTCGGTTCCGGAAAACGTGAACAGCGCCGCGACGGCGGCCAGGAGGCCTTTGAATAGCGCCTCGCCGAAACCGACAATCGGTACGAACAGACCGCGCAGCGCATTGCCGGGTCCGAAGTAGAACGGCAGTTCGTTGCGCAGCCGCAGGACTTCAAGGCGCAGTCCCAGCACGAAGGCGAGGAGCCCTGTCGCCGCGGCAAAGAGAACGGCGTGGGCCAGGCCGGACCAGGCGATGGCGGCGCACGCGGCGATCTCGAACAGGATCAGAAAGAGGTTCAAGATTACGCGCATCGCCGTTTCCCATCCCGTCCGGACGGCTCACCGGCCGCCTCCCGCCCAGGGCACCTTAGAGAGGAGCCAATTGTTCTGCAAAGCCGACGGTGTTGACCTGACGGCCGAAAAGGCTTTGCTGTGCAGCCGGTGATTTATGGGAGACGACAGGTTCATGTCATGGGTGCTTCGCGTCGTCCTCGGTCTGGCCGCCGGATACGTCATCGGCGCTCTGCTCGGCTATGCCGCCGTGCAGGCGTTCTCTGCCAATGTCCATGACAAGGCGCTGGAGGCGGCCATGACGGCCGCGTTCGCAACAGGGCCGCTTGGAGCCGCACTCGGTGCGGCATTCGCCCTCCTCGCCGGACGCCGGCGCTAGCTCAGGGGTTTCACCTCGGACCTGCACACGGCATCGCCGATCCGCGTCAGTGCGGCATGGAAAGGGAACGACCGGCGGAACCAACGGAATTCGGGTCCCGTGTCACCCACAATCTCGAGCGTTGCAGGCCGCCCGTCGAGCGCATCATCGGCCGAGACGTCAACGACATACTCCTGAGTTCCTTTTGCGAGCGTCAGCTTGCCTTCGAAAGCGTTCCTGCGCTTCTGGTCGCTATGTGGAATGAGTTGCATCAACTCGGCCACGCAGGCGTTGTCACGGCCGACCTCGATGCCACACCAGCCCGCGCCGCACGCAACAATGTCGAGCACCAGTTTGCATTCGCCGTTCTCGCATCGCGAAGCGTCGTTCTTAATGGCATAGGGAGTGCCGCTCCAACGGCCCGCAAGAGATGGAGCCTGCACCGCTGCGGGGATTGCAGACAGTGCGTTCAATGTATCGGCGGCGACGCCGCTCGATGGCGCGAGCCACGCCGCACTGAAGCCACACAGAGCGGCAAAAATAATCTGCGTCGCTCTTGTGGACACACCGATCATGACCGATCGCGCAATTATCCTGCCCTCTGCGCTCGCCGCGATCGCCATGCGAACAGCCCTCGGCCTGGGCGTGGCGTTCTCGGTGATCGTTGCAATCGTGGCGCTGGGGTCGGGCTCCGGACGCATTGCGCTGCCTTTCGAGATGTCGCTGGTCGACCGCCGGTTGCCGGTCGTCTTCCGCATCCACATGATTTCGTCGGCGATCGTTCTGCTGCTCTTGCCGGTGGTGATCGCAGTCAGGTTTCGTCCCTGGCTTCATCGCAGGATCGGATGGACGTTGGGCGCTTTCGTGGTGGCGGGAGGGCTGACGGCGATTCCCGTCGCCATATTCAGCTTCTCATGGTGGCCGGCCCGGATCGGCTTCTTGGCCCAGGGTGTCGTTTGGCTCTGGCTCTTCTACGCCGCAAGCCGTTCCATCCGGCAAGGTGACCGCGAGCGGCACGCACGCCTGATGTTCGCCATGGCTGCCGTGACGACGGGGGCCGTTTGGTTCCGCCTGGCGACGGGCACCGCCCTGTTGTTGGATTGGCCATTCGACCCGGTCTATGCCGCTTCGGCCTGGCTCTGTTGGCTGGTGCCATTGGCGCTCGTGGGGCATTACGCCCGGCCGCTTGACCGCTGGGCGTTCAAGATCCCTCCCCTCGCGCCGGGTCACTCGATCCGCTAGAACGCCGGACATGTCGAAGCCCGATACCCGCCCCGCCGCCGAGGCGCTGCAGCGCCTCCTGTCGATCATGGCCGCTCTCAGGACACCGCAAACCGGTTGTCCGTGGGATATTGAACAGACGTTCGAAACGATCGCGCCCTACACGATCGAAGAGGCCTACGAGGTGGCCGACGCCATCGCACGGCGTGATCTTGCTGATCTGAAGGAAGAACTTGGGGATCTTCTTCTTCAGGTCGTCTACCACGCGCGCATCGCGGAAGAGCAAGGCGCCTTTCATTTCGCCGATGTCGCGGAAGCGGTGAACGCCAAGATGATCCGCCGCCATCCGCACGTGTTCGGTTCGGAGGCTGACCGGGCGGCCGGAGCCCAACCGGATTTCTGGGCGCGCATCAAGGCCGAAGAGAAAGCGGAAAGAGCAGCGGAGCGCGCGCGGCTTTCTCCGGATGCCGGGGGCGTGGCGGTGGCGCATGGTTCGACGGTTCTCGCCGATGTGCCGGCCGGGTTGCCGGCGCTGACGCGCGCCGTCAAGTTGCAGGACAAAGCCGCGCGTGTCGGCTTCGACTGGCCCGATATCCGGCCTGTGTTCCGCAAGATGAAGGAAGAGATCGGCGAACTCGAAGAGGTTGCATTCGCCGTAGCGGCCAAGACCGCAAATTCCGAATCTGACGATGGCGGGTCCACGCCGGTCCTGCGGGCCGCAATCGCGGAAGAACTCGGCGACATGCTTTTCGTCATGGCCAACATCGCACGGCACCTGAAGCTCGATCCGGAGACAGCCCTGCGCGCGGCGAACGACAAGTTCACGCGCCGCTTCGCCTACATCGAGCGCCGTCTTGCCGAACAGGGCCGGACGGCGGGGCAATCGACACTGGAAGAGATGGACGCGATCTGGGACGAGGTGCGCGCCATGGATAAACAGCAGCCGTGTTAGCGCGGTCCGGCGTCTCGGGACGGCGCCGTTTTCAATCGCGCATCCAGGCGGGCCTTGTTGTCCGGGGTCAGGCGCAGCTTGAGATGCAGCACTCCGGTGTCCGGGTCCGTATCGCGCGCCAGGATGTCGGCGTTTGAATAGACCCAGGCCAGAAGCTTTCCGTCTTCAGGCGCGATCGCCAGATCGACGATCATATCGGCCGTTCCGAGACGCCGGTCGATGGCGTCAAGCAGGGCCGGAATGCCCTCTCCCGTGATGGCCGAAGCGAGCACCGGTTGGCGCTCCTCGAAACGGGCGGCATTGATCGCGTCCGTGCGTGTGGCGGGCGAGAGCCGGTCGATCTTGTTCCAGACTTCCAGAATGTGACTGTGCGCGGGCACCGTATCGATCCCCAGATCCGACAGAACGTGCTCCACGTCCGCCGCCTGGGCGTCCGCCTCGGGGTGGGAGATGTCGCGCACGTGCAGGATGAGGTCGGCCTCGATGACTTCTTCCAGCGTGGCCCGGAACGCGGCAACGAGCATGGTCGGCAGCGAAGAGATAAAACCGACCGTGTCGGACAGGATGATGCGACGACCGCTGGCGAGTTTCACCTCGCGCATCGTGGGATCGAGCGTGGCGAAAACCTGATCCTTGGCGAGCACCGCGGCGCCCGTGACCAGATTGAAGAGCGTTGATTTGCCGGCGTTCGTATAGCCGACTATGGCGACGACGGGGTATGGCACCTTGCGGCGGCCGGCGCGGTGCAGTTCGCGCGTTTTCACGACCTGAGCGAGTTCGCGTTTTATGGATTCGATGCGCGCCTCGAGGATGCGCCGGTCGAGTTCGAGCTGGGCTTCACCGGGGCCGCCGAGAAAGCCGCCACCGCCGCGTTGCCGCTCCAAGTGGGTCCAGGCCCTGACGAGGCGGCCCTTCTGATAGGTCAGGTGGGCGAGTTCCACCTGCAGGCGGCCTTCTCGCGTTCGTGCACGGCGGCCAAATATCTCGAGGATCAGCCCGGTGCGATCGAGCACCTTGGCATTCCACGCCTTCTCCAGATTGCTTTGCTGGACCGGCGTGATCGCATGATCGACGATGACGAGACCGGCACCGGTTTCCTCAACGAGCGCCCGCAGTTCTTCAACCTTGCCCTTGCCGAACAGCGTGGCCGGCCGCGGCGTGGCGACGGTAACGATCCGTGCGTCGGCAATTTCCAGATCGATGGCTTCGGCGAGCCCCGTGGCTTCCGTCAGCCGGTCGGCTGGGGAATGAGCGACGGCGTGGCCGCCACGGCTGTCGCGAACCGTATCATCGCCGCGCGCCTCCTTCAGCACCGGGACGACGACCAGCGCCCGGCCGGTCGACACGCGCACGATCTCGTGTCCGGGCGGCTTGCGTCCGGACGTGCCGGACACGTCGTCTGTCGTCGTCTTATCGATGGCGTTCCTGCCGCAAGGACATGCGTGTGTCGGACCGCTCAGCCTTCGTCGGCGGTTTCCCCGTCCATCAGGTTGACGGGTGCGCCGGGCATGATGGTCGAGATCGCGTGCTTATAGACCAGCTGAGAGTGGCCGTCACGGCGGAGAAGAACGCAGAAGCTGTCGAACCAGGTGACGATGCCCTGGAGCTTGACGCCGTTGATAAGAAAAATCGTCAGGGGAATTTTCTGTTTGCGGACGTGATTGAGAAAAGTGTCCTGAAGACTGGGTGAGCGTTCAGCTGGCATTATTTTATCTTTCCGATTGCGTTTTCGGTTCTTGTTGTTGGCAATACGCTTAGCACCTTCGATCGGCTCTGCACGGGCCCGCGCGAAGAGCGCGGGATGCAACCTGCAGAACTTCTACATCCTCTTGTTCGCAGTTGCAGCAAAAATGCGGAACCGGTGTGCCGGTCAGCCGGTCACGCCGGGCCCAAAAATCGTTCAATTGGCGTGATTTCTGCCAGTTCGTGGAATTTCTTCCGCAGCCGCACAGTCAAGGCGCCCGGCCGGCCGTCGGCGATGGCGTGTCCGTCGACGCTCACGACAGGCATCACGGTAGCCGATGCGGATGTCACAAAAGCTTCTTTTGCAGACTGGGCCTCCGCAATCGTGAACCCGCGCTGTTCGACGGGCACCTGCAGGGATTTGAGTACATCGAGGAGAGTCGTGCGGGTGACGCCGCCAAGGATGCGATGATCGAGCGGACGGGTCAGAACATAGCCGTCGGCGCGAACGATCCAGGCGTTGCTGGACGCGCCTTCGGTGACATAGCCCATCTCGTCCACGAACCAGGCTTCCTGGGCGCCGGACTGGCGGGCCTTCTCCTTTGCCAGCGCGGCCGGAAGCAGCATCACCGTTTTCAAATCGCACCGCGCCCAGCGCGTGTCGGGCGTGCTGCGGACGGCAATCCCCTGCCCGGCCTTGGCGGCAACTTTTGCCGGATCGATGGCACGGGCGAGAATGACAAGACCCGGCTCGGCCGCGGTTGCGGGGAACAGGAAGTCGCGCGGGGCCTGTCCACGCGTCACCTGGAGGTAGACGAGGCCGTTGTGAACCCGATTGCGGCGGGCCACCTGTTTCATGACATGGCGCAGGGCTGCCTCGGTCATCGGCATCGGGATTGAAAGTTCACCAAGCGATCGCTGCAGGCGGGCGCAGTGGCGCGTGACGTCGATCAGCGCGCCGTCCTTGATCTCGCAGACCTCGTAGACACTGTCGCCAAACTGAAAGCCTCGGTCCTCGATGTGAATGCCGGCCTCGGCATATGGAAGATAACGTCCGTTGACATAGACTATGCGGGTCATCTGAGAAGTCTCCCGGGGGTCAGAAATAATCTGGGCTGACCCGGAACAGTTGTTCGATCTGGCGAACGTGGTCGGCGCGGGCAAACAGCACCGCCCGGTCGCCGACTTCGAACTCGGTGTCGCCGGTCGGTCGGACGAGCGCGTTTTTGCGCAGGATCGCACCGAAGCGAATGCCTTCGCCGAGGTCGAGTTCGCGGATCGACTTGCCCACGAGGCCCGAGGTTTCGAGCACTTCGGCTTCGAGAACCTCTCCTGCTCCATTGTGCAGCGTATGGACGCCGCGAATGCGTCCACGCCGGACATGCTGGAGGATGCGCGATACCGTGACCGTCTTCGGATTGAGCTGCGCGTCGATCCCGAGGGAGCGGATCATGGCGGAATAGTTGGCGGAATTCAGCAGGCAAAGAGACGAACGGCAGCCGATCTGCTTTGCGAGGGCCGCCGTCAGCAAGTTGGTCTGGTCGTCGTTCGTTACGGCGAGCAACGTGTCGGCGAAAGGCGCCTCGGCTTCCCGCAACACATCCTCTGACAGTGACGAGCCATGCAGAACGACGGATCGATTGAGCTTTTCGGCGATCTCGATGGCGCGGTTGCGGGACAGCTCGATGACCTTGACGCGCATGTTCGCGTCCCGCTCTTCCAGTTCGCGAGCGATGAAAAAGCCGATGTTGCCGCCGCCTGCGATGATCAGCCGGCGCGCCTGGGTTTCCTCGTGGCCGAAAATCTGGAGGACGCGCGCGATCTGGGCGGCGTCGGCGATCACGTAGACGTCGTCGCCGACCTGGACCTGATCGGCCGCATGGGCAACGAGAAGCTTGCCGCCACGCACGATGGCGACAATGGCGGCATTGAGATCCGGGAAGAGCTGGCCCAGCTGCTGGATCGGCGTATCGATGACGGGGCAGTCGCTGCCGGCGGAGATGCCCAGCAGGACGACGCGGCGGTCGGCGAAGGTCACCGTCTCGAAGGCGCCCGGTGTCTCCAGCCGGCGCAGGATCATCCGCGCGACCTCGATTTCGGGCGAGATCACCTGATCGATGGCCATGTTTTCGCGGTCGAACAGCTTTCGCCACGACGGATCGAAATAGGACTGCGCCCGGACACGGGCGATCTTCGTTGGGATGTCGAACAGGGCGTGGGCCACCTGACAGGCGACCATGTTGACTTCGTCGTGGAGCGTCACGGCGATCAGCATGTCGGCCTCGCGGGCACCGGCGCGCTCCAGAACGTCCGGATGGGCGGCGTTTCCGTGCAAGGCGCGCACTTCCAGCACATCGTTGGCGCGCTGGACGAGTTCAGTGCTGGCATCGACGATGGAGATGTCGTTGCCTTCTGCGGCCAGGCGTTCCGCGATACCGGTGCCGACCTGACCCGCGCCGCAGATGATGACTTTCATGACGGTCCCCGCGAATGGCGGGCCTCGACGATCTGGTTGCAGCTGCGGCCCGCTGGCGCGGGCGCGCGATCAGCACTCTAGCGCGTTGCGATCACGGCCGGGTTAATGACCTCCCGGTCAAAATTCGTGCGTCAAAGGGGCCTGCCTTCCGACCGCTGGTCGGAGGAAACTCCGAGCGCGCGCAGTTTCCGGTGCAGGGCTGATCGTTCCATGCCGACGAACTCCGCCGTGCGGGAGATGTTGCCGCCGAAGCGGTTGATCTGGGCCAGAAGGTATTCGCGCTCGAAGATCTCGCGGGCTTCGCGCAACGGCAGCGACATCAGATGCTCGGCCCCGCCGTTGACGGGCAGCGGCACGTTCGAACCGATTTCCTCTGGCAGCATCTCGGCCGTGATGACGGTGTTGGGATCGCCGCCGGCGAGGATCATCAACCGCTCGATATTGTTTCTCAGTTCGCGAACGTTGCCGGGCCAGTCGTGGGCCTGGAGAACGGCGATCGCATCTTCGCCGATGCGGCGTGGGGAGAGACCTGAAGCCTGCGAGAGCTGGGCGATGAAATACTGAATGAGATCGGGAATGTCTTCGCGGCGTTCGGCAAGACTCGGTACGCGAAGCGGCACGACGTTGAGGCGGTGATAGAGATCCTCGCGGAAGCGGCCCTCGGCCATCTCGCGTTCGAGGTCGCGGCTCGTGGAGGAAATGATGCGCGCGTCGACGGACACCTTTTGCGTTCCGCCAATGCGCTGGAATTTCTGCTCGACCAGAACGCGCAACACCTTGCCTTGCGTTTCGAGCGGCATGTCGGCCACTTCGTCGATGTAGAGCGTCCCGCCGTGGCTCTCTTCCAATGCGCCCACCTTGCGCGGTCCGCCGCTGCGATCCTCGGTGCCGAATAGCTCCTCCTCCACCCGGTCGGGCGCCATGGCCGCGGCGTTGAGGACGACGAAGGGCGCGTCGGCGCGGCGCGATTTCAGGTGGATGACGCGGGCTGCGAGTTCCTTGCCGGTTCCCGACGAACCGCGGATCAGGATCCGGCTGTTGGTCGGTGCGAGGCGGTCGATCTGTCCCTTGAGCTGGTTGATCGCGGCCGACTTCCCGATCATGTCGGCGGATACGGTCGAGCGTTCGCGCAGTTCCTTGACCTCGCGCTTCAATTGCGAGGCTTCGAGGGCGCGCAGCGTGACGAGGATCAGGCGGTCTGCCTTGAAGGGTTTTTCGATGTAGTCGTAGGCGCCGCGCTTGATAGCGGTGACGGCGGTTTCGATGTTGCCGTGGCCCGAGATGATGACGACCGGCAGTTCCGGATAGGTGCGCTTGATGACAGAGAGCACTTCAAGTCCGTCCAGCCTGCTGCCCTGCAGCCAGATGTCGAGAACGACGAGATTGGGCTTGCGTTCCTCGATGGCGCGCAAGGCCTCGTCACTGTCCCGGGCCAACCTGGTCCGGTGGCCTTCGTCCTCGAGAATGCCGGCGATCAGCTCTCGAATGTCGGCTTCATCGTCGACAATCAGAATATCGGCTGCCATCGAAACGTCTCCTCTCGGTCGTCAATTCGTTGCCGCGCGCTCGGGCGCAGCTTCATCAATTGCAGCGGTCGCGCCGGCGTCGTCGTGTGCAGGTTGCACGCGCTTGGCCGGGCGGCGACCGCCGGGGGGAATGGTGATGCGCACGAGCGCGCCGCTGGTGCGGCCCGGCCCCTGCGGAGCGTCGTCGAGAAACAGGGCGCCGCCGTGCTGTTCGGTGATCTTCTGAACGATGGCGAGACCCAATCCGGTTCCTTTTGAGCCCTTGGTCGTCACATAAGGCTCCAGCAGGCGCGAACGGTTCTGCTTTGGAAGGCCGATGCCGTTGTCGATGACATCGATATCGATCCGCTCGGGAGTAACGCGCAGCACCGTTTCAACCTGCCCCTTGGCGGTTGTATTCGACTGCACGGCGCTTTCCACCGCCTCGGTGGCATTCTTAACGAGGTTGGTGACGGCCTGCGTGATCAGGCGCCGGTCGAAACAGGTGATCACCGGTTCCGCGGGCATCACCAAGTTGTAGCTCACATCGGGGTGGCCTTCGCGGAAGAGAATGACGGATTCCTGCACGGCGTCGCGCAGGTCCCCCTCCTCCATCTCCGGCTTGGGCACACGAGCGAACGCCGCGAATTCGTCGACCATGGTTTTGATGTCGCCCGCCTGTCGCTCAATCGTGGCGGTGAGCTTGTCGAAGGTTTCGCGATCCTCGACGATGAGGCGTCCATACTTGCGGCGGATGCGTTCGGCCGAGAGGATGATCGGCGTCAGCGGGTTCTTGATCTCGTGGGCGATGCGCCGGGCGACGTCGCCCCAGGCGGATGTGCGCTGAGCGGCCACCAGTTCGGAGATATCGTCGAACGTGACGACGAAACCGACCGTTCCGCCTCCGGCCTCTTCCGCGGTGACGCGGGCGGAGAACGTGCGCTCCTCGTTGCCGACGATACGGTGCACCTCAACGGCGCCCTTGGCTTTGATCGACGGTTCTTCCGGGTGTTCGAACACGGGATCGAATTCGGGGAGGACCTCGGTGATCGGCTTGCCGACGGCGTCGGTTGCGGCAAGGGCGAGCAGTTTTTCCGCCGAGGGCGAGATCAGCGTAATGCGCCTTCCGGCATCGAGACCGATGATGCCCGACGAAACGCCGGCCAGCACCGCTTCGATAAAACTCGTTCGCTCGGAGAGTTCGGTGTTCGCCGTCATCAAGGCGTCGCGCTGGCTCTTGAGTTCGCGGGCCATCGTGTTGAAGGTGCTCGACAGCCGGCGCATGTCGCCCTCGCCACGGCGCTCGGGCAGCTTAATGTCGAGATTACCCGTCGAGATCTCACGCGCGCCGGCTATGAGGCGGCGGATGGGAGCCACGAACCGGCTTGCAAACCAAAGTCCTGTCCAAATGGCGGCCAGCAACGCCGTCATCGAGATCATCGTATACATGAGGCCGTGGGCGAGCTTCAGGCCGCCGCGGGCGCGGCGCAGGCGGTTGTATTCGTCGACGCCTTGTTCGGTCCGTTGCAGGTAGGCCATGACTTTGGGGCTGACCGCACGTGTCACCAGCAGATACTGCCCGGGAAAACGCTGCAACCGGGCCATAGCGGCCACGCGTGCGCGCTCCAGGGACTTGATGATGGCGATCTGTCCCTTGTCCGCGTCGGCGAAGGCGGCGGGCTGGGGACTGATGAAGGGTTCGCTGTCGTCGTCGAAAGCGCTGAGCAGCAGCTGGCCAGAGCGTGAAACGAGGAAAGCGCCCGACAATTCGCGAAGGCCCGCCTGGGCGATGAGGAGTTGCTTCAGTGCCTGGGGCTTGTCGACGACGTCGTCGGCGCTGGCGTCGATGTCGCGCGCCATGTTGGCGACGTCGGTGCGGATCACCGAGCCGTGCTCCTCCAGGTAGGACTGGGCGACTTCAAGCGAATTATCGATGATGGCGCGGGTGCGCGTGGTGAACCAGCTGTCGATGGCGCGTGAGAAAGTCGTGGTCGCGGCGATAGCCAGCAGGATCGCGGGCAGCGCGGCAATGATGGAGAACAGTCCGACGATGCGCACATGCAGGCGTGCGCCGGGTACCGAAGCACGCCACGCCCGCCACAGGCCGATCCCTTGCCAGAGCAGGATGACGATCATCGCAACGATAAGAGCGATGTTGACAAGAAGAGCCCCGAGGACGACGTCGTCGCGCGGCGTGATCGGTGTCAGCCCGGTCAGGATCAGGTAGGTCGCCAACCCGGAGATGACGGACAGAACGACTGTGACGAGGCCGATCCAGAAGGCGCGTCCGGTCGGGTCGAGCGACGGCACATCGGGCGGACCGGCGGCGGCCAGGAACGGGGCTTTCAGTCTTTCAATCACCATTACGCCGGCCGATCGTTCCGATGTGTCCCGCGCACATGTTGCGTCCGGCTCAAACAGCCGCCGCTTCAAATGCAAACTCGTCCGGTGTGTGCCTTCCAGCACGCAAACCCCGGTTTCAGAGGCATGGGCGCAACGCTGATTATGAATTATGGAGCGCCCTGGTCACAAAAGCCAGCTAACTGTGACATTTTCGCGACAAGGTCGTCAATCTCCGATTGACGCCGGATAACACGCTCAGGGCATGGGCGTGCGAAATACCTTGATATTGAGTTCCTTGATGCGGCTGCGCAAGGTGTTGCGATTGAGACCGAGAAGTTCGGCGGCCCGGATCTGGTTGCCGCGCGTCGCCGTCAGGGCCGCCGACAAGAGCGGATACTCGACCTGCCGGATCACCCGGTCATAGAGGCCGGCCGGGGGAAGATCGTTGCCATATTCGCCAAAATAGCCGGCGAGGTGACGCTCGACGAGTTCTGAAAGATCCTTGGCATTGGCGGATGCCGCCGGCATCCGGGCTGGAATGGCTTCGGCGAGTTCCTGTTCAATGATCGACGCGGTAATGAGGTCCTGCGTGTGCAATGCAGCGACGCGGCGAACGAAGTTTTCCAGTTCGCGAACGTTGCCGGGCCAGGGATGCTGCTTCAGGCGATCGATGGCGGCCTGCTCGATCGACTTCTGGCCGAGGCCCTCGCGGCCGGCGAGGCGCAGGAAGTGTCGGGTGAGGTCGCCGATATCTTCCGTCCGTTCGCGCAGAGGCGGAAGGCGGAGCGGCACCACGTTCAAGCGATAGAACAGATCCTCGCGGAAGAGACCCTGCTGAATCTGAGAACGCAGATCGCGATGCGTTGCGGCGATGATGCGAACATTGGTTCGAATCGGCGTGCGCCCGCCGACGGTTGTGTATTCGCCCTGCTGAAGCACGCGCAGCAGGCGGGTCTGAGCCTCGAGCGGCATGTCACCGATCTCATCGAGAAAAAGGGTGCCGCCTTCGGCCTGCTCGAAACGGCCCTGGGTCCGCGCCTGTGCGCCGGTGAAGGCCCCTTTCTCGTGCCCGAAGAGTTCGCTTTCGATGAGTTCGCGCGGGATGGCCGCCATGTTGATGGCCACGAACGGGCCGGACTTGCGCTTGCCGTGATCGTGAAGAACGCGGGCCACCAGCTCCTTGCCGGTGCCGCTTTCGCCGGTGATCATGATCGTGAGTTCGGTCTGCGTCAGGCGGGCGAGCGCGCGGTAGATGTCCTGCATGGCCGGTGAACGGCCGATCAGCGGCAGTTCCTCTGAATCGGCCGCGTCGGGCGCGCGCTGTGGCTTGCGTCCCGGAGCGGCGAGCGCGCGGGACACGACGGAGACGACCTCGGTGAGATCGAACGGTTTCGGCAGGTACTCGTAGGCGCCTTTCTCGGCTGCTGTCAGCGCTGTCATCAGCGTGTTCTGCGCGCTCATGACGATGATGGGCAGATCAGGACGCAGCTTCTTGATGCGCGGGATGAGATCGAAGGCATTCTCGTCCGGCATCACCACGTCCGTGATGACCACATCGCCCTCCCCCTGGCTGACCCAGCGCCAGAGCGTCGCCGCGTTGCCTGTCGCGCGCGGAGCGTAGCCGGCCCGGGCGAGAGCCTGATTGAGCACCGTGCGGATCGCGGTGTCGTCGTCGGCTATGAGGATCGTGCCACGCGCCATCTCATCATTCTCCTGGATCGGTAGACCCGCGCTTCTGCTCCTGCATGGGCAGAAGGACACGGAAGACGGTCCGGCGGGGCTCGCTGTCGTATTCGATGATGCCCCCGTGATCGCCGATGATCTTGGCGACGAGCGCCAGACCGAGGCCGGTGCCGTTGTGCTTGGTGGTCACGAATGGATCGAAGAGGTGCGGGCGCAGGTGCTCGGGCACGCCGTTGCCGTTGTCTTCGACCTGGATCAGCAAAGGCAGGCTGACGCGCGTATTGGAGCCCGGTACGGAGAGCCGCACGCCCGGCCGGAACTTTGTCGTCAGCACGATGCGGCCATGATCGGCGCTTTCAGATGCAGCCTCGGCGGCGTTTTTGATCAGGTTGAGGAACGCCTGCACCAGCTTGTCGCGATTGCCTGCAACGGGAGGCAGCGAGGGATCGTAGTCTTCGACGAAGCGGATTCCGCGCGCGAAACCTGTTTCGGCAAGACGGCGCACATGGTTCAGCACGTCGTGGATGTTGACGGGTTCCATGACCAGCGGCCGTTCGTCTCCGAAAACTTCCATGCGGTCGACGAGATTGCGGATGCGGTCGGTTTCAGCACAGATCAACTGCGTGAGGGCGCGGTCGTCGTCGGAGAGCGCCGGCTCGAGCAACTGGGCGGCGCCGCGAATGCCCGACAGCGGGTTCTTGATCTCGTGGGCGAGAACCGCGGCCATCCCCGAAACGGTGCGTGCCGCAGCGCGATGTGTGAACTGCCGTTCGATCATCTGCGCCATGTTG
>JALOTA010000028.1 GCA_025458125.1 Hyphomicrobium sp. | reverse complement strand
AAACCTGTTCGGGCTGCAGGAGTTCGGCAACATCTATACCCGGATCATGAATCCGACGCAGGCGGTGCTCGAAGCGCGCGTCGCGGCGCTGGAGGGGGGATCGGCCGCTCTCGCGGTCGCTTCCGGCCACGCGGCCCAGTTCCTGACCTTCCATACACTTCTGGAGCCAGGCGACGAGTTCATCGCGGCGCGGCAGCTTTATGGTGGGTCGGTGAACCAGTTCAACCACGGGTTCTCGAAATTCGGCTGGTCCGTCAGGTGGGCAGATGCCGCCAAGCCCGAAACTTTCAGGGCAGCCGTCAACGCGAAGACGCGCGCGATTTACGTGGAGAGCATTGCCAACCCCGGTGGGATCGTCGTCGATTTGCCGGCGATCGCGGCGGTCGCCAAAGAGGCCGGCGTGCCGCTCATTGTCGATAACACGCTGGCCACGCCCTACCTGTGCCGTCCGAAGGAATTCGGAGCCGACATCGTCGTGCATTCGCTGACGAAGTTCATGGGTGGGCAAGGCAATTCGATCGGCGGCATTATCGTCGACTGTGGAACTTTCGATTGGAAGAGTGCGAGGCATCGCTACGGTACGCTCGTCGAGCCCAATGCGTCCTATAACGGCATCGTTCTCGCCGACGCCTTCGGGCCGATGGCGTTCGCGATTGCCTGCCGCGTGATGGGGCTACGCGATCTCGGACCGGCGATCGCGCCGCTGAATGCGTTTCTTATCCTGAACGGTATCGAGACACTGCCACTGAGGATGGAGAAGCATTGCGAAAATGCCGTGCGTGTCGCCGCGTTTTTAGAACGGCACAAGACCGTTGCTTGGGTTAACTACGCCGGTCTACCGTCTTCACCGAACCATGCGCTCGCCACGCGGATCACGCCCAAAGGGGCTGGGGCTGTCTTCACGTTCGGACTGAAGGGCGGCTATGAGGCCGGAAAGAAGTTCGTGTCGGGCCTGAAGCTTTTTTCGCATCTGGCCAACATCGGCGACGTGCGCAGTCTCGTCATTCATCCCGCCTCGACGACGCATCGCCAGCTCACCGATGAGCAGCGTCTGGCGGCCGGTGCAGGACCTGACGTCGTGCGGCTGTCGATCGGCATCGAGGATCCCGACGATCTCATCGCCGATCTGGAGGAGGCGTTGTCTCAGACGGGTTAGCGGCGCGGAATACCGTCTTCGACTGCAACCGGCCGGTACGGGCCTCCAACCGTGGCGGCCATGTAGTGCCAGGCATGAAAGGCCAGGGTGGAAATCAGCGCTGCGCCGATGGCCAGCGTGGCGAAAACGCTTGCCATGTAGCGCCAATCCGCGCGGAACTCGTCGAAGTACGACGAGCCGTGTTCCGGGCCGCGCCGGTCGCGGCCCATGAAAAGGGCGAAATAGTAGCGCCGCCCGAAAACACCGCCGGTCTTGCGTATCGCCACGCTGTGAGGGGTGGGCGGTTCATAGGTGGCCTGGCCCAGGGCCGCTATCTGCTCGGGTGTGAACGATAATTGGACGTCGACGGGCATGCGGGCATAGATGCGCGCCAGCATGACATTGTCTTCAACGACGGCGGACATGTCGTTCATGGCTCAGCTCCGGGATTGGCCCGTGCGCGCAGCAGACTGCGCACGCGCCAGCGCCATTTTAGCGTGCCATAACCCCGCTAATTATCGGTTTAGCAACGTGTCCTGCCACTGTGCCGATGCCGGACGCGCGTTAATTGGATTTTTGCACGTAGCTGCCGGGCGCGGGTTCGATGATGCCCAGATTTTCGCCCGGTTCCCGCGGCAGCGTCCAATTCCCGGATTTGCGGTGCAGCCACTCGATCCAGTGCGGCCACCACGAGCCGGGATGCTCGGTCGCCTTCGTAATCCACTCATCGAGTTGCTTCGGCTTAAGGCTCTTGTGCGTCCAATACTGGTATTTGACCTTGTCGGGCGGATTGATGACGCCTGCGATGTGGCCTGACCCGGCAAGTACGAATTCGACGGAGCCGGAAAACATGCGCGCGCCCAGATAGACGGATTCGGCCGGCGCAATATGATCGTCGCGCGTGGCGACGGTGAAGATAGGAACGTCGATTTTCGATAGATCGAGCTTCACGCCGCCAAGTTCGAGCTGGCCCTTGGCCAGCTTATTCTCATTGTAGAACTCGCGCAGGTAGAAGGCATGGCAGGCGGCAGCGATGCGTGTCGAATCCTGGTTCCAGTAGAGCAGATCGAACGGGAAGGGTTTGCGCCCCAGAAGGTAGTTATTGACCACGTAGGGCCATATCAGATCGCGCGGCCGCATCATGTTGAAGACGTTCGCCATGCGCGAACCATCCAGGAAGCCGCGCTCGTTCATGACCTGCTCGAGGTTTTCGAGCTGTTCGTCTTCGGTGAAGAGCAAGAGATCGCCGGCCTTTGAGAAGTCGACCTGCGTGGTGAGGAACGTCACGGCATTGAAGGGCTTCTCGCCGCGCGCGGCAAGCCACGCGAGGGTCGTACCGAGAAGCGTGCCGCCGACGCAATAGCCGAGCACGTTGCATTGTTCGAGGCCGGTTTCGCGGTGGACCGCATCTGCAGCCGTGAGAAGACCCTCGGTCATGTAATCTTCGAACGTGACGTCGGCTAAGTCCGCGCCAGGGTTCACCCACGAGATCACAAAGACCGTGAAGCCCTGATCGACGACATACTTGATGAAGCTTTTCTGGGGCGTAAGGTCGAGGACGTAATACTTGTTGATCCAGGGTGGAACCATGAGGATCGGAAGTTCACGTACCTTGTCGGTCGTTGGGGTGTACTGCACGAGTTGAAGCAACTCGTTCTGGAACACGACTTTGCCGGGCGTGGTCGCGAGGTTTTTCCCGACTTCGAAGGCAGAAGCATCGGTCTGGCTGATGCGCATGAGGTCGC
This sequence comes from Hyphomicrobium sp., assembly GCA_025458125.1. Classification (GTDB taxonomy): domain Bacteria; phylum Pseudomonadota; class Alphaproteobacteria; order Rhizobiales; family Hyphomicrobiaceae; genus JAGVSR01. The sequence continues at coordinate 30,057 of JALOTA010000028.1, read as the reverse complement.
CGGACCCTTCCAGATCGCGCAGCAGCAGCTTGACGCCCTCCACGAGATTTCGAGCGTTCGACGCCATCGTCTCGCGCATCACCTCCGGATTGGTGATGGGGAAATTCGAAGGAGAGAAGGCGCTGGTCAATTGCCGGAAGTAGAATTCGGCTTTCTGCCGTCCGGCCTCGTCGAGCCCCTCCGTCTGGGCGAGGTTTTCTTCGGCCCACTTCGTAGTCAGCAGATAGGCCTGCTTGACGAAGTCGTAATAGGGGTTCTTGGACCATTCCGGGTCACGGAAGCGGTTATCGGTGGGGGCGGGTTCGATGACGGGTTCCGGCTCGATGCCGAGCATCCGCTGCATCGTGCGGTTCCACAACTCCGCGTAGGATCCCATCAGTTCGGCTTGGGCCTGGGCGAGTTTGGCCGGATCGGCCATCCAGCGCGAATAGATGGCGGAGATGGTCTCCGCCGCGCGGGTCATCTCGCTGGCCGCGGAGAACGGCGTCATCTGCGTGTCGGGTCGATCGAGGAACTGGGTTACCGCCCTGCCGCCTTCTTCGTAGGCCTTCAGGACGTTGCGGGTGAATTCCTCGGGATCGGGGATCTTGTAGGGGGTGACGGGATCGGCCTGCGTCTTATCTTTGGTCATGGCGCCCAGACTTCGAAAACGGAACGAAACCTTATCATATCCGGGTGCGGACTTCCCATCGCACTTTGGCCAAGGGAAATGACAGCGCCGTGAACGGCGCCGCGGCCGGCGCCGCGGATGCCCTGGGGCCGCGCTCCCGGCGCTCGGGCGCTGCGCTTCATGGACGAGGGTCTGGACTGAGGGGGCCGGGCAAGCGTAAACACAAGGTCTTCGAGGCGTCCTGGCCGGCCCACAGCAGGGCTTTCCCGGCGTCACCCACCCATTCCACACACCGAAAGAGCCCCGCGACGTGATCGAGGACTTCCATCGAATCAAGCGCTTGCCGCCTTATGTCTTCGCCGAGGTGAACCGGCTGAAAGCGGCGGCGCGCGCTCGCGGAGCGGACATCATCGATCTTGGTATGGGCAACCCGGACCTTCCCACGCCGCCCCATATCGTTGCGAAACTCGTGGAGACGGTCGCCAAGCCCCGGACGCATCGCTATTCGGCCTCCAAGGGCATCCCCGGGCTGAGGCGGGCGCAGGCGGCCTATTACGAGCGCCGGTTCGGGGTGAAACTCGACCCGGAGACCCAGGTGGTGGCGACGCTGGGATCGAAGGAAGGCTTTGCCAACATGGCGCAGGCGATCACCGCGCCGGGCGACATCATGATCGTGCCCAACCCGACCTATCCGATCCATGAGTTCGGCTTCATCATCGCGGGCGCTGCCGTGCGGCATGTTCCTGCGGGCACGGGCGAGGAATTTCTGCGATCCGTCGAACATGCGGTCCGCCATTCCATCCCCAAGCCGCTCGGGTTCATTCTGTCGTATCCATCGAACCCGACGGCGATGGTCGCGAGCCTCGACTTCTATAAAGATGCCGTGGCGCTCGCCAAAAAACTCGATCTCGTCATTCTTTCGGACATCGCTTACGCGGAACTCTACTTCGACGGCAATCCGCCGCCTTCGGTGCTGCAGGTTCCCGGTGCGATCGAACGCACGGTCGAGTTCACGTCGCTGTCGAAGACCTACAACATGCCGGGCTGGCGGATGGGATTTGCCGTCGGCAACGAGCGTCTCATCGGCGCGCTGGCGCGTGTGAAATCCTATCTCGACTACGGTGCATTCACCCCGATCCAGGTCGCGGCCGCAACCGCGCTGAACGGTCCGCAGGACTGCGTCGAAGAGATCCGCGCGACCTACAAGTCGCGGCGCGATTGTTTGGTGGAGAGTTTCGAGCGCGCGGGCTGGACGATCCCGCCGCCGCCCGCGACGATGTTCGCCTGGTGTCCCATTCCCGAGCCGTTCCGCTCTCTCGGTTCGGTGGAGTTCGCAAAGCTTCTCATCGAAAAGGCCGACCTTGCGGTATCGCCCGGGCTCGGCTTCGGCGAATACGGCGAGGGCTTTGTCCGCATCGCACTGGTGGAGAATGAGCACCGGATTCGTCAGGCGGCACGCAATGTGAAAAAATTCTTCTCGCAGGGCGCCGACATCGCCGAAGAGGCCGATCCGGTCGCCAAGAAAGCCAGCCTGTAACCCTGCAACCCGCCTGCTGTCCGAGATCCAAACTATGAAAGAGCCTCTGAAACTCGGCATCGCCGGGCTCGGCACTGTCGGTGCCGGGCTCCTGCAGCTCATTGCGAAGCACGGGGCAGGGCTCGGTGAAACGCTGGAGCGGCGTATCGAAGTCGTCGCCGTGTGCGCGCGCAATCGCGACAAGGTGCGCGCCGTGGACACCGGCAACGCCGTTTGGTTCGACGATCCCGTGGCGCTTGCCCGCGATCCTTCGATCGATTGCTTCGTTGAACTGATTGGTGGTGATGAAGGACCGGCGCGCGCAGCCGTTGAAGCTGCGTTGAAGGCCCGAAAGCATGTCGTGACGGCGAACAAGGCACTTCTCGCCAAACACGGAATGCAACTGGCGAAGCTTGCCGAAGCGAACGGCGTGGCGCTCAATTTCGAAGCGGCAGTTGCCGGTGGCATCCCGGTCATCAAGACGCTGCGCGAGGCGCTGGCCGCTAACGAGGTCAAGCGCGTCTATGGCATCCTCAACGGGACCTGCAACTACATCCTGTCCAAGATGCAGGACGAGCACCTGGCGTTCGATGACGTGCTCAATGATGCGCAGGCCAAGGGTTATGCCGAATCCGATCCGACATTCGACATCGGCGGGTTCGATGCAGCGCACAAGCTGGCGCTTCTGACGAGCCTCGCTTTCGGAACAGAATTGAGTTCGGACCAGATCCACGTCGAGGGCATCCAGTCGATCAATGCCGCCGATATCGAAGCGGCGGCGAACCTCGGCTATCGCGTCAAGCTGCTCGGCGTTGCGGAACGGACCCCGACGGGCATCGAAGCGCGGGTCCATCCCGCTTTCGTTCCGGAGGATGCGACCATCGCGCAGGTGTCCGGCGTGACCAACTGCGTTGCGATCGAGGGAGACTTTTCCGGCTCTGTCCTTCTCGTGGGGCCCGGGGCTGGATCGAAGCCGACCGCCTCGGCCGTGGCGAGCGACATCATCGACGTGGCCCGGGGGTTCGTGCTGCCGCCGTTCCTGAGGCCGGTTGCACAGCTCAAGCCGTTCAAGCGGGCCGATCTTTCCGGACACTATGGGTCTTATTATGTGCGGCTTTCCGTTCTCGATCGTCCGGGCGCCATGGCGTCCATCGCCAAGCGCATGGGCGATCGCGGAGTTTCGCTGGAAAGCATTGTACAAAAGAAGCCGGGCACGGCCGATTCGGCAGCGTCCGTCGTTCTGATCACGCACGAGACAACGGAAGAGAACATACGTCAGGCCCTGGACGCCATCGAAGCCGACGGCAAGGTGGCGGCGCGGCCGCAGATGATACGTATTGAAGAACTCTAGATAACGCCGTGGGCGGCCGTTCCGTGAGACCGGGACTTTGAGGAGATTTACACGAATGAGCAGGGATCGCTTGAACGGGCTGGAACGGGTCCTGGTGCTCGAGGTTGCCCGTGTGACAGAGGCCGCTGCAATTGCGGCGGCGCGTCTTCGCGGGCGCGGCAATGAGAAAGCCGCCGACAAGGCAGCCGTCGATGCGATGCGGCGGGAACTGGCTCTGCTCGACATCCAGGGAACGGTCGTCATCGGCGAGGGTGAGATGGACGAGGCGCCGATGCTTTTCATCGGGGAAACGGTCGGATCGGGCGAAGGGCCGGAGGTGGACATCGCGGTCGATCCCCTGGAAGGAACCACGATCTGCGCCAAGTCCATGCCGAACGCCCTGGCGGTTCTGGCCATCTCGGAGAAGGGCGGCTTGCTCAACGCACCCGACATGTACATGGACAAGATCGCCGTCGGGCCGGGCTATCCGCCCGGTGTCGTCGATCTGGACAAGTCGCCGGCCGAAAACATCCGCGATCTGGCGAAAGCCAAGGGCGTTCCCGTCGGAGAAATCACCGCCTGCATACTTGACAGGCCGCGCCATGCCGATCTCATCAAGGCTGTGCGCGACGCGGGTGCAGCCGTGCGCCTGATCCCCGACGGCGATATCGCCGGGGTCATCTGGACAACCGATGCGCAGGAAACCGGGATTGATATCTATCTGGGCTCCGGCGGCGCACCGGAGGGTGTGCTTGCAGCGGCGGCGATGCGCTGCGTGGGCGGGCAAATTCAGGGCCGCCTGAAGCCGTCGAACGACGACGAACGCATCCGGGCGGCCAAGATGGGCATCACCGACATCAACCGAAAATTCAACCTGGAAGACATGGCCTCGGCCGACGTCATTTTCTCCGCGACGGGCGTCACCGACGGATCGCTGCTCGACGGCGTGCATTTCCGCGGTGACTTCGCCGAGACCGAGACCGTGGTGATGCGCTCGAAAACGGGTACGGTGCGACGGATCAAGACGCGCTTCCGCGATATCGGCGCACGCTTCCCGGCGTAAGTTCAGATCGTGCGCAGGTAGAACTCGAAATCGAGCGGCTGCGGCTCCGCATAGAAGCGGTCGGCTTCGATCTCCTTGATGGTCGTGAAGATACGGACGAACTCGCTTCCGAAGTAATCGGCGGCGAACGGCGATTTGCGGAATGCGTCGAGGGCCGCGAACCAGTTGGTCGGCATCGGATCGCAGGGTTGTTCGTAGCCGTTACCTTCGACCATCGGACCGGGATCGATCTTGTGTTTCAGTCCGTGATGCACGCCGGCGAGTGCCGCCGCCATTGCCAGATAGGGGTTTGCGTCCGCCCCCGAGGCTCGATGTTCCACATGCCGCGCCGGACCTTTTCCGGCAGGAATGCGCAACGAGACGGAGCGATTGTTGAATCCCCAGTTCGGCGCAATCGGAGCGTAGCTGGCCTTGCGGAAGCGGCGATAGGAGTTTGCGTTCGGGGCGAAGATTGCCATCCCGTCGGCCATCGTGCACTTCATGCCGCCGATCGCATGGCGGAGAAGGTCGTTGGCGACAACGTCGTCGGATGCGAACACGTTGCGGCCCGCGTCATCGGCAAGACTGACATGAAGGTGCATGCCGCATCCGGCCCAGGCCGAGTAGGGCTTGGCCATGAAACTCGCGATAAGGCCGTGCTTCTCGGCGATCGCTTTCACCAGCCGCTTGAACTGAATGGCTTCGTCGCAGGCGAGAAGGGCATCGGTGCGGTACTTCAATCCGATTTCCATCTGGCCCGGCGAGTACTCCGAGAGGAGGGCTTCGAGCGGCAGGCCTTGATCGGCGGCCGCCGCATAGAGGTCGTCGAAGAAGGGTGCGAAATCCTCCAGATCCTGCAGGTAATAGCCCTGGAAGTGCCGCTGGCGTTCGGGAACCGTGAGTCCTTTCGGCGGCTGCGGTTTGCCGGCGAGTGCGCTCTCGCGGTCGAGCAGATAGAATTCGAGTTCGACGGCCGCCACCGGTTTCAACCCGAACTCGTCGAAGCGATCGGTGATGCGCTTCAATGCATGACGCGGTTCGGCCAAGGCGCCTTGGCCGTCGAGTTGATGGAAACTGCCGAGATACTGGGCTTGAGGCACGCGCGTCCAAGGTATCCGTTTCAGGGTGCCCGGCACCGGCCATAAGGTGTGGTCGGCATCACCGGTTTCCCAGATCATGCCGGTTTCCTCCACGTCGCGCCCGGTCACATCCATCGACATGGCCGAGCACGCCATGAAGCGGCCGTTCTCCCATGCGGGCAGCAGTTCTGCGCGCGTCAGAAGCTTGCCGCGCTGAACGCCGACGAGATCGGTGTAGATGATGTAGATCTGCTGTACATCGGGGTTATCTGCGAGGAAGCGCTGGGCTTCCTCGCGCAGCGTGGCACGGTCCGGTAGCTGGGTCATTTCTGTTCCCCGAGACGTCAGGTCAGTGTGTGGCGGTGTTGCGCAGCGGAAGCTTGCCGGAGATTTCCGACATGGCTCCGTCGAGCGCATCGAGCAGTCGTTCCACATCCGGCAGCTTGGTCTGCGGGCATACCAGCATCATGTTGTGGAATGGCGTGATCACCACGCCGCGATTGAGGCAATAGAGATGCAACGCATGCTCGGCTTCGCTATGGGCGAAGAGAAGCGCCTCCGTTCCATTCCGAGGGTGTTCGGCGGCGGAGACGATCTCGGCCCTGAGCCCCACGCGCACGACATGCCAGGGCAGTCCGTGGTGGCGGATGATCGTGTCGATGCCCCGTTCCAGGAACTCGGCCAGAGGCAGGGCCTCGCTATAGACGTCGTCGGTCAGAATGTTCTCCAGAACGGCCCGCATGCAGGCGAGCTGCAAGGCGCTGCCGGACAGCGTTGTTCCAATGCCGCTGTATCCGCTCTCGCGGTTCTTCATGTAGTCCTTGATCTGGCCGTCGACGGTAGTGCTCCAGCCGTAAATCGCGGCCGGGACACCGCCGGATACCGGTTTGCCCATGACAAAAAAGTCGGGCTCGAGGCCGTGTGTGCCGGTGTAACCGCCGGCGCCAGAACTGATCGTGTGTGTCTCATCGATGCAAAGCAGCGTGCCGTAGTTCCTCGTCAGGCTGCGCAGGGCGTCGTGATAGCCCGGTGCGGGCAGAACCATGCCGCAGTTCGTCATGACCGGTTCGGCAAGCACGAGCGCCACGTCACCTGTCCGCAGGGCCGCTTCGAGCGCGCTGACGTCGTTGAATTCGATAACGATCGTGTCCGAAGTGACGTCGCGCACCTCGCCGACGAGGCCGGGGCGGTTGCGCGGCTTGCCATTCTCCAGGGCGACGAATGTGTCATCGACCGCGCCGTGGTAGCAGCCGTTGAAGACGAGCAGCTTGCGCCGTCCGGTGGCGGCGCGCGCCCAGCGGATCACGGATCGGTTGGCGTCGGATGCGGTGGCGGTCACTTGCCAGAACGGCAATCCGAAGCGCTTTGTGAGCAGTTCGCCGACGACGGCGGCATCAGGGCTCGGGAGCATCGTCGTCAAACCGCGATCGGCCTGACGGCGAATGGCATCCGCGACGGCAGGCGGCGAGTGGCCGAACATCGCGCCTGTGTCGCCCAGGCAGAAATCAACGTAGGTGTGGCCGTCGGCGTCCTCCAGGGTGATGCCCTGCGCCTTTGCGACGAACAACGGGTAGGGCGTTCCCCAGTCCACCATCCAGTGCATCGGCACGCCGTTCAGCCAATGTTTAGCGGTTTCGGAGGCGAGCATCTCGGATCGGGGCGTGCGCTCGGCGAAGAGTTTGCGTTCGCGGCTCAGCAGTGCTGACACGCGCTCGGTGGCGACGGCGGAGGCTGAGGCTGACATCAGGGGCCGCATCCGGTTCGGCAGCCCGCAACCGGGCCGGCGTTTTTTTCTAGATCGAGATACACCTATTCAGGCCCGCTTTGGGCGGTCAAGGCGAACCCGCATGGGGTTCGCCTCCGGGATGTTGCGGCAACCCGTCGGCAGGGACTTGTTGGCAAGTGGCCCGCTCGCCTCGCGCCCGCCGCCGTCAGATGGTCAACTCAGGATCGAGGATTCGAAGGAGATGCGGATCATGGGGGCGATCCGGAAGCGCCGCACGGCAGATCAGGTTGAGGCGGGCACCTCGGGGCCGGCGCCGTTTCTCGGCGTTTCGAACTCGGCCCGCGGATCTGTCTGGCGCGAGCGGCTGCCGCAGGATGGGCAAAACCGGGCGCTTGCCATCAGCCAGCAGCATGGCCTACCCGAACTTCTCGGCCGCGTGCTGGCCGCGCGGGGCGTAGTGCAATCCGAGGTTCCAGTCTTCCTCGATCCGACCGTCAAGGCATTGATGCCCGATCCCGCGTCACTGGCCGGCATGCAGGGTGTGGCCGAGAGGCTGGCGGATGCCGTCGTGAGGCAGGAACCGGTCGCCATCTTCGGCGACTACGATGTCGACGGCGCTTGCTCCTCTGCGTTGCTGTCGCGGTTTCTGAGTGCGCACGGCACGCCGTCCCGGATCTACATACCCGATCGTATTTTCGAGGGCTATGGACCGAATATTGCCGCACTGGAGGCCCTCGTTCGCGATGGCGCAAAGCTCGTCGTGACCGTCGACTGCGGGACCACCAGCTTTGAGACGATGGCGGCAGCGAAGTCTCTAAAGACAGATATTCTCGTCATCGACCACCATCAGGCCGACGCCGCTCTGCCGGATGTGAAGGGTCTCGTCAATCCGAACCGGCAGGACGACGTTTCCGGCCAGGGGCACCTGTGTGCGGCCGGCGTGACGTTTCTGGTTCTCGTGGCGGCTTTGCGCGTCCTGCGCCAGCGGGGTCATTACAGCGACGGCGCGGCGGCGCCCGATCTGCTCAGCGATCTCGATCTCGTCGCGCTGGCGACGGTGGCCGACGTCGTGCCGCTCACAGGCCTCAACCGCGCGTATGTGCGCAAAGGACTGGCCGTGATGCGGTCGCGGGAAAACACCGGTCTGCGCGCGCTGTGCGATGCGGCCGGGCTCAACCAGGCGCCCACGACTTACCACCTCGGCTACATTCTCGGACCGCGCATCAACGCTGGCGGACGTATCGGGGATGCGGCGCTCGGGGCGCGGTTGCTGACGACGGAGGACGAAACGGAGGCCCAGAAGATCGCCGCCCTGCTCGACAAACTCAATAAGGAACGCAAGGCTATCGAGACCGAGATGCTCGAAGAGGCGATGTCGGCGGCCGACCGGAAGGTGAGCGAGAACCCGGATCTGCCAATCGTCGTGGTCGGATCGGAAACCTGGCACAAAGGCGTCGTGGGCCTCGTGGCGAGCAGGTTGGTCGAGCGGTTCGCGCGGCCGAGTTGTGTCATCGCGTGGGAAAAGCAGGCCGGGTCCGGCGTAGTGAGCGGGACAGGCTCGTTACGTTCGGTCGCCGGCGTCGACATTGGCGCTGCCGTGCGCGGGGCGGTTGCGGCCGGTCTGTTGCTGAAGGGTGGCGGTCACGCCATGGCGGCGGGCCTGACGGTTGCGCGCGACTCCCTGCCGGGTCTGGAAGCCTACCTTGCGGCCGAATTGGCCGATGCTTCGTCCGTTGCACGGGCGCAATCCGGTCTTGAACTCGACGGGGCGCTCGTGCCGTCCGGCGTCACCGACGAACTCATGGACCTGATCGAGAGGGCCGGTCCGTTTGGGCAGGGTAATCCGCAACCGCGTTTTGCATTTCCCTCTGTGCGGGTGAAGTTCGCCAAGCAGGTGGGCGAGGCTCACCTGAGGTGCGTGCTGGAGGCGGCGGACGGTTCACGGCTGGAAGGCATCGCCTTCCGAGCCATTGGACAACCGCTCGGTGATCTGCTGCAGAACGCGGGGGGAATGCCCCTGCACGTGGCCGGTTCTTTGAAGCGGGACAATTGGGGTGGCCGCGACCGGATCCAGTTGACCATCGAGGACGCCGCAGATCCTCGCTCCCAGGAGTGAAGCGGCGTGTTGACGCCCGGCTTCGAGCCGCTTGCACCCCGGCGCAAACCCCCCTATACCCAGCCCGCGCTGCTCCCTTCGTCTATCGGTTAGGACGCGAGATTTTCAATCTTGAAAGACGGGTTCGACTCCCGTAGGGAGCGCCACTCAGATTTTCAGCCTTGATTTGTCTGGGTTTTCGGTGCGCGATGCGGACCGCGTTTCAATTCTTGGCGGCCCAACACTCTGATCCCAGTTCACGCCCCCCGCACCAAGGGCCTCTTAGACTACTGCTGTCTCGGGCCGGCCGGTTCGATTGCTGATCACCCGCTATCTGCTAGAATGATTTTCAATGTCCTTTGCGTGCTCCGGACCCCGGGGCTGCGCCGTCCAACCCCAATCCGGATTACGCCATGTTCACTCCCGATCAGGTTCTCGTCTGGGTCATTGTGGGCCTCATTGGCGGCAGTCTCGCCGGATTTCTCATCACCTGGGACAAACAGGGAATGGGGTGGAGCCGGAATCTGATGCTGGGAATGGGCGGGGCGCTGATCGGAGGCTTTCTCTTTCGCGGGCTCAATCTGTTGCCGGAACTCGACCGCGTTTCGGTTTCGCTTCGCGACATCGTCGCAGCGGTCATCGGATCGTTCATCATCCTGGCGGCGCTTTGGGCGTGGCGGCGCCGAGCCGGTTGATAGCCGGTATAACAACGGCATGGCCGTGCTACCCTTCAACCGTTGAGGCTCTCCTTCGGCCGTTGATGGCGCGGGGGCTGCTTACGTTCGGCGAACGTATCTTCGATTGTTTCCATCCGCGCGGGGTGTTCTCTCATGTCTCCGATACTAGACCCGCGTTCCGGTGATTTCGTAGACGACGCTTCGAGCACGAAAAGCCGCAAGCTCACCGCCATCGCCGGTAGCATTCTGGCTGAGATCAGCCTTCCGAAGTTGATTGCGGCCTGGCTGATCCTGATCGCGGTCCCCGGGGTCATCCTCGGTCTCGCACCGCTGGTTGCTTCCGCATGGCTGACCCGATTTTCGGATCGGCTTGCTGCCATATCAGGCGTTGGGTCGCTCATCGCCATTGCCATCGTTCTGGTCATCGCGTGGTATGGCATCCGCCCCGTCTTCAGGTTTGTCGAACGAAGCTTCTGGGCCCTTCACGCTCTTGCCGTTCAGCCGGTTTATGCTCTGTTTCGCGAGAGTTTGAGCCAGTTCGCGGAAGGTTATCTTGCCCCGGATGCCACACCGCAGGCGCGATCGCGCAGGCGCGCGCGCATGGCGGGCGTGGCCGGCATCCTGGCCAGCGCCGTTGCGATTTTCTTCGTCCTCCTCGTCTGGCCAGCGACTATCTGGTCGGTTTCGTTCGATGTGTTTGCATCTCCTGGCCGGCTAGTCGTACCCGCGCTGGCCAATGCGATCACGATCGTCGGTCTTTATCTGGCGTTTGCATCGCTGGCTTGGGGTTTGAACGACGCCTTGATGGATCAGCCGGAAAAGCTCGACGCGTTTGATTTGTCCGAGTCCGCATCCGGCCGTTGGCGCGTCGCGCATCTTTCTGACATTCATGTCGTCGGCGAGCGTTACGGGTTCCGGATCGAGTCCGGCCGGATCGGTCCGCGCGGCAACGAAAGGCTTCGCGATCTACTGCGACGTCTCGACGGCATTCACAAGGAACGTCCGCTCGATTTTGTGCTAATTACCGGCGATATGACGGATGCCGGGACATCCGGCGAATGGGCCGAGTTCCTCGATCAGGCCGAAAAATTTCCGGATCTTTTTGCGCGGATGCTCATTCTGCCCGGAAACCACGACATCAACATCGCCGAGCGTACCAACCCCGCCAAAATCGAACTGCCGACCAGTTCCGCTAAAGCGCTGCGCCAAATGCGAGCACTCTCCGCGATGGAGTATGTTCAAGGCAAGCGCGCGCAGGTTTGCGACAAGGTTGAGGGCAGGCTCAGCGGAACCCTATCGGAAGCTCTGGAACCGTTCCGATCATCGATCGAAACCTTTGCGGATCAATCCGGGTTCACGAACGCTCTTCCCTTGTGGCGCCTCTGGGCCAGAGTTTTTCCCATGGTCGTTCCACCCGCCGATCCGGAAGGGCTAGGCGTCATTGTTCTGAACACGAATGCTCAATCGAACTTCTCGTTCACCAATGCTCTGGGTCTCGTCCCGGCCGAGGATGTCGTTGCGTCGTGCCAGATTATGAACCGGTTTCCACGCGCCATGTGGATCGTCGCCATTCATCATCACGCGGTGGAATATCCGCTGCCGGTGAAGGAGTTTTCGGAACGTATCGGCACCGCGCTCATCAACGGGAGCTGGTTCATTCGCAGCCTGAAGCCGTTCGCCCGGCGCATCGTGATCATGCACGGGCATAGGCACATCGATTGGATCGGGCATGTCGGGGAAGTAAAGATCGTTTCCGCGCCGTCACCGGTGATGAACGCAGACGACAGCAGAGCAACCTATTTCTATATCCATACGCTCGCGTCTGATCGCGAGAGCAGGGTTCAAATCCTGCCGCCGGAGCGCGTCGATCTACCTGGGCGCGTCGCCGCCGATCGAGAGATTGGCCCGGTGTCCGGCGAATAATCGGATTTACCCGCCCGTCGGAGGTTTGTTCAGCTCCGAAGTATTCTCGTAGTCGCAGCCTGGCGGCACATGTCCGCCAGGCCGCTTGATGCTTGGTTTATTATTCCTTCGCGGGAGGGGCGGCTGGAGCGCTCATCTCGGGGGTTGCGCCGCTCATGCCCTTCGTTGCGGGCAATACTCCCTGATCGCCCATTTTCTTCTGAGGTCCGACCTCGACGGGTGCGGTCGCGCCCATCTCGGGGGCCGCACCCTTCTGGGTCGGCGGCAGTTTGCCTTCGTCGCCCATCGTTTTCGGCGGTGCGATAGCGTTAGGGCGATCCTGCGCGAACGCGCTGCCCATAGAAGCACCAAGAACCAGCAAAGAAGCCGCAACGGCTGTCGTCCATTTCATGTTCTTCCTCCGATTGCTTTCCAATTGAAGCGGGTTGATTTTTCAGCCTGGGTTCCGCTTCCAAACCGCCGGCTGTTGTCATGGCCCCGCATGACGCGAGACCAATATCATTTCCTCTTTTTGCGGCCGGGCTGCGGCTCTTCCGATCCCACCTGGCCGTGGTAGCCATTCTCAGATGTGACCGCTTGTTCCTTGAAGGCCTTTGCTCCGGGTGAAAGTGATCGATCACGAAGGTGCATAATTCCGTAGTTCGTTCGCAGGCTCGGCGCATCGAATGGCAGCACAGCAAAATCCGAGTTTGTAGCGATCCGGGATAGCTGAGCGAGCGGCGCGATCCCGATGCTGTCGCTCGACTTTATAATCTGCAGACAAACGTCGAATGTAGGGCATGAAATCTGAGGCTCGAAGTACATGCCATTCGGAGAGAGTCTGCCGAGCGCACGAGTCCCGCCAAAATGCTCGCCTGCTCTCAAAGGAAGCTTAGTGCTGGCCATGGCATATTCGCCGATCTGCTTAATGGAAGGCAACCGGATTTTAGTCAGGGGATGTCCGGTTCTGCAGAAAAAGCGAACCGGCCTCTGCGGCAGTTTCTGAACCGTGATTTCGCTGTGGTTTGTAATGTCCGGCGCTATCTCTCCGATCGCCAATTCTATGTTCCGGTCCAGAAGGCGGGGAACGAGTTCCCACCACTCGTAAGTGGCGACGTGAATCTCGACCGAAGGATGTCTGTCGAGCAACGACACGACGGCATCGGGAATCCAGGTCTGGGCGACCATCGGACCGACCCCGAGCTTCAATTCCGCCCGATGAAAGCCCTGCGACGCCTGAACCTCCTTGTGCAGATCATCGAGACATCCCGTGATCTTGCGGGCGCCATTCAGCACGATCGCGCCGGGGGCCGTCGGGAACACGCCCTGCCGCGTTCTATCGAACAGTTTTGCGCCGAAATGGCGTTCGAGTTCCTGGATGCCGCGGGTCAGAGTGGGCTGGGATACTCCCAACTGTTTTGCAGCCCGGGCAAAATTCCGGTGGGTCTCTAATGCCATAGCGTATTCGAGCAACTGCATCATCTATTCATGGTCTGCATGACCACCATCAAGTTCTGAATTTCATATTGGCCAAGCCTATCCAAATGCGCGTGGTTTCGATCCGAGTTCAAGTGAAAATTTTTCGATTTATTGACGGCGCGCAGGCTGACAGTGTCATTTCGATGAGGCAGAAATAGTCCAATATGCTTTTGGCGTTCCTCATCCGCATGGGCGTGAGGAGCGTGTTTTTTCGTCGTTACTCATACGCAGGTGTGAGGTCTGATCATGGCGAAGCGACGCGAATTTCTCGATGACATTCCCGCCAAGGGTTTGGTTCTTGCCGCGAGCAGCACTTCCTAGTGGAAGACACGGCGGACCTCGCCGAAGCCGCCGCGCCGGCGTCCGGTCACATTCATTCTAAGGGAAAGGCCCCATAGAAACATACGCGCGACGGCCCGCTGAAGGCCAAAGCCGGACTGCGGTTATTCCAAGTCATGCCCGGAAAGAAGTTGAGAACGGCGGCGGTTGCCCACGCCGATCTATTTGCAGTTTTGCCTGAGGCTATCATTCCACAATGACCACCGGGCCAGCCGCCGGCGCGCCTATTCGAACGACGAAGAGTTTTTCTCACTCTGAATCGGGAGAGCCGTCACTGCTCGACGGCCCGGCTTCGGGATGCCGCATTTTTCTATCGGCGGAGCAGTGGTGGTCCAGCCGTTTTTCACCACCGTGACGACATAGCGGCGGCAGTCCGGACCCGCACTCTGGACGAAGTGAACCTGAAAGCGCGCGAGTTTGGGCTTGCTCTCCCGCGGCCAAATGAACTTATCGGTGTCCGCCGTCTCGGCCAGAGCCCTGCGGATCGCCTGCGCCGCGTTGCGGTAGTCGGTTTCCGACATGCTGGAGAGAAGGACTGCCGACACTCCCGGATGCAATCCTATGGCGGCGGCTTTCTTCTGCTTTTTGTTTTTGGCATCGATTTCTGGAGCCGGCAGTGGAGATGGTGCCGGAGGGTTTGACGGCGCTGCGACCGACGTGTCGGCGTTTGTCGGCGAAGACGCGGGGTCAATGGGTGCCTTCGCGGACGTTGCGGTCGCGGCCGGTGATCCCAGCGGGTTTGTCGCGCTGCCCGCAACCTCCGCGACATCCTTGCCGGAAGCCAAGGGCTGCAAGGCCGCCGGCGGCACGGCGACTGTTTCTTCCGGTTGAGCGGGTTTGGGCACCTCGGCGGGCCGGACGTATTGCTGGGCGCTTTGCAAAACGGGCTTCCATGTATCGCGGGTCTCCCAGCCGCCCCATGTTGCCGCGGTCACAGCCGTCATTGCCAAAATTCGCTTCAGGGCGATCAGCGTCCGGGTCGGCGGGGGCGCACCGATCCGCTCGCCGGGATAGAAGACTCCACCATTGATGCTGTCGTCTTGGCTCGCGCGGGCATAAGCGAGATCGTCATCCCACGCATCGTAAGAAAATTTGCTTGCCATGGCCCACTCCCGAACCGGACGCGTGAGCCCTCCTGACCGCATGGCGACATCCAGTTTCGGCGAAAGAATGGCGCGAACTTAGCTCGGATTCCGATCAAAGCGGCGTGGCTGGGTTCTTTCAAGGGGAGGGCGTCTGCGAGGAGACGTGCCGTCGGACGGGTCATGGATGTGGTCTCGTCGCCGTTCGGCTTCCGGCGCCCGTCGATCAGGGCGCAGTGGGAAAGGTTCCCTCTCATGGGGAGTTCGAGGCGACCGTTGCAAGAAGGCCCCACGACCGCGTGGGGATGGGGGCGGGGCTTGCGTGGGATTGGCGTTCCGCTTAGCCTCAAATCATGGGAAAGAGGGGAACCATTGCGAATTTGCGCCGGGTGCGGGCGTGGCTTGGCCATGCTCTCGCGTTGGCCGTTGTTCTGAGGGCTCTCATTCCAGCCGGCTTCATGCCGGTTTTCGGCGATCAGGATGGCGGCGGACTGAAGATCGTCATCTGTACGGCTCACGGTACGAAACTCGTTCCGGCTGATCATGATGGACGTGCTGACAACGGAACGGTTGAAAAGCACACCAGCGAGCCCTGCGCGTTCGTCCCGATGGCTGCGTTTACGCCGCCGGATTTCATCGTCGCACCCGCGCCGTCCGGCTACGATGAGCCTCTTCTGACCCTTCACGCAGCGATTGCGTTGCCACCTGCGCGCGCAGGACCGGCGAATGGATCGCGCGCTCCCCCCACCCTCTCCTGAACGAGACTGAGCAGGGCGCCTCGATGCGTCCTCGCGTGATCGTTTTACGGGAGAGTTCTATTCCATGTCGTGCAAGTTCAAACGCCGGTGCGGCCCTGCCGCGGCCGCTTCAGTTGCTATCCTCGCAGTTACGGGCCCCTCCGCCTTCGCCCAACAGACCAAGCAGGGCGAGTTGCCGGTGGTCGAGGTTGAGCAACCAGAAAAAGCCAAAAAACAAGCGCCTCAGAACGTAAAAAAGAAGCCAGCCGCCAAGCCGTCTCAGGACGACCAGAGCGCTGAAGCTTCGCAGACCGCTGCAGGTTCAACGGAACCAACATCGGGCGAACCTTCAACTGATCGTGCCAACGCGCAAAACCCCTATGCGATCGTGCCGGCGGGGTCCCGCGCGGGCAGCCTGACGGTGCCGACGGCGGCGGAGGCGCGCGCAAGCATCGATCTGACGCCGGGTGGCGTGGATGTCGCGCAACTTCCACGGCCGCGGCGTCTATCTGCTCATGGACGGGGTGATCCCGTTCACGACAGCCGACGGCTCCAGCGATTTCCAGGAAATCGATCCCACCGCCTTCAGCTACATTGAAGTGTACAAGGGGGCCAATGCGCTGCAGTACGGCGCCAATTCGCTCGGCGGGGCGATCAATTTCGTTACGCCGACAGGCTACAACAGCGACCTCTTCGGCGCACGCGTTGACGCCGGCAGTTTCGGTTTCGTGAAGACATCGGTGTCATCGGGCGCGGTTTCCGGGAATACCGATTACTTCATCACGGGGACCTGGCAGGAAGCTGACGGTTTCCGCGAGCACAGCGAAGGCGAGAGCTTTCGCGGCAGCGGCAATATCGGGTTCCGGCTGAGCGAAAATCTTGAGACCCGGTTCTACGTGAACGCCAACCATATCCGGCAGGACATCCCCGGCGCCGTCACGCGAACATCCGCTCTGGAGACCCCGGAAAGGGCCAATCCCGGCAACATTCTTCGCGATTTCGAGCGCAATCTCGACACCATACGTGTTGCGAACCGGACCACGTGGCGGCCACAGGAAGGCACGCTCGTCGATTTCGGCGGGTTCTACATGGACCGCCACCTCGATCATCCGATTTCGATCTACATCGATCAGGACGTCGAGAATTACGGCGGCTTCGGGCGAATGGTCGACGACAATATCTACGGCGGGTTCCGCAACCGTTTCGTTGCCGGCGTGCAGGTGCAGAACGGTGTGACGTTCGCACAGGTGTTCGTCAACAGGCTCGGCGACCGCGGCGCGCTGATTTCGGCGGCGGACCAGAAAGCCGATAACACGACTCTCTATGCGGAGAACTCGCTGTTCGTCCTTCCCGATTTTGCTCTCGTCGGCGGCGTTCAATACAACTACGCCCGGCGCGCGCAGGTGGGTGTCGGCGGGTCGGCTCAGACAGGCGCGGCAGACTTCGATTTCTGGAGTCCCAAAGCCGGGTTTCTGTGGGAACCGGCCAAGGAGTGGCAGGTCTTCGGCAATATTTCCCGGAGTGGAGAAGCGCCGACATTCAGCGAGATTACGATCTTCGGCATCACCACCACCGCTCTCGAAGTCCAGCGGGCGACGACTTACGAAATCGGAACGCGTGGGAACTATCCCGATTTCCGCTGGGATCTGTCTCTTTACCGTTCCAATATCGACAACGAGTTCCAGTGCCGCGCGAACGTGGGACCGGGCGGCATCGTGATCGCCGACGGCACGTGCAGCCAGATCAATCTGGACAAGACCATCCACCAGGGTGTCGAGTTTGGTTTGGCGGCACGGCTCTTCGCGGGCATGTTCGAGCCTGCCAATCGGCCGGATGAAGTCTGGTTGCAAGGTGCGTACACCTACAACGATTTCCGGTTCGACAACGATCCGCGCTGGGGCAACAACGAATTGCCGGGTGCGCCGCCTCACGTGCTCAACGCGGAACTCATCTATAAGCATCCCAGCGGCGTCTATGCGGGACCGACGATCGAATGGTCGCCGGAAGCCTTCTTCGTCGATAGCGCCAACACCGTCGAGACGACGCCATACGCCTTGTGGGGCGCGAAGCTCGGTTTCGACAACGGTGGGAAGTGGTCGGCCTATCTCGAAGGGCGCAACCTTTCAGACGAGACCTACATCGCGAGTGCGAGCGTGGCGGCGCAGGCCGGCCCGAACAGTGCTCTTTTTGAACCTGGCACGGGACGCGCCATCTACGGCGGCGTTCAGTTCCGCTGGTGAAGGCGAATTCGCGGGCAGGCGGCAAATTCACTGAACCTTGCCCGCCCCCGATCATGATCGAACACAATCCGGGAAGGAAATCCGAATGTCTCTCAGGTCCATCCGTATGACGGTTGCCGTGCTGTGCTCCGTTTTGCCGTCGCTGGCTTTCGCGCATGCCTCCCTCGATCTCAAAGCCACTTCGCAGGGCCCGTTCAGAGCGGCTGTTAAGGTGCCGCACGGATGCGAGGGGTCATCGACGGTGGCGGTGAGGCTCACGATTCCGGAAGGGATCATTGGTGTGAAGCCCGCGCCGAAGGCCGGGTGGTCGGTCGAGACAGCGAAAGGGCCCTACTCAAAGGCCTACGATCATTTTCACGGCAAGGTCTCCGAGGGTGTGAAGGAAATCACCTGGCGCGGAGGCCCGCTGATGGACGAGCACTTCGATGAGTTCATCTTCATTGGATTCGTGTCGGACGCTTTCGCGGCAGGGGATCAGGTGCCTTTTGTCGTGACCCAGGAGTGCGAGAAGGGCCAGATCGCATGGTCGGAGGTGGCTGCACCCGGCACCGACCCACGCAGCCTCAAGTTTCCGGCGCCGATCCTGAAGATCGTTGCGAAAGACGGGGCGGCGAAGGCTGCTGCGCCGGCGCTGACGGTTGCGAATGCGTGGGCACGGGCGACGCCCGGAGGCGCCCAGGTGGGCGCCGGGTATCTCGACATCGTCAATGGCACCGCCGCCGACGATACGCTGCTTTCGGTGTCATCTCCGGTTGCCGGAAAGACAGAGATCCACGAGATGAAGCATGAAGGCGGGGTCATGAAGATGCGTGCTCTCGGGGAAGGGCTCGTCATTCCCGCAGGCAAGACGGTGTCATTGTCTCCCGGAGGTCTGCACATCATGTTCCTGGATCTCGCGGCGCCGCTGGTGGCAGGCCAGAAATTTGATCTCGAACTTTTGTTCAAGACCGCGGGCAAGGTCACCGTTCCGGTGTCCGTGGGTGAGGTTGGGGCGCCCAAGCCTGCCGACCCGCACGCAAATCACCACTGATCGCGCGTAAGATAGCCTTCCTATTGCCCCGATTGGTGCCGACGGTAGTTTGGCGATTCGGTACTGATAGGACGGCTCGACGATGCTGAAAAAAATCCTCTTGACGCTGTGTGCGCTGGTTCTGCTGACGGGGCCGTCGGCGCGGGGGGCTCAAGCGGCATCCGCTGCTGCGATCGATGCCGATGTGCGGGCGACGATCGAACGGTTCTATTCGCAGATCGGGGGTGCGCGCGAACTGGCCAACAAGTCCTACGGCATCCTTGTTTTTCCGTCGGTCGTAAAAGCGGGGTTCGGGATCGGCGGAGAGTATGGCGAGGGCGCGCTGATGGTGCGCGGGCAGCCGACCGCGTACTACAACACGGTCGGAGCATCTTTCGGCTTCCAGCTCGGCGTCCAAGCACGGTCCGTCATCATCATGTTCATGACGCCGGAAGCGTTGCAGCAATTCCGGCGATCAAACGGATGGAAGGTTGGCGTCGACGGTTCGGTCGCAATCATTACGGTGGGCGTCGGCGGGTCGATCGACACGAACAAGATCGTAAGCCCGGTCATCGGGTTTATTCTCGATCCCAAGGGGCTCATGTACAATCTGACCCTTGAGGGGACGAAGATCACCCGGATCAACAAATAACCATAGTGACGGCCTCCAGCCGATCGCATCATCCTTTGCGCTATTGCACGCTGCATCCAGCGGGCGATCGGTCGATCCGGCCCCTGTTTTTGAAGGTTTGACGATGACCCGCCATGCGCATGCGGGACAGCTGCGTTGCCAGCGATTAGACTGAATACCAGTCAAGGCTCATCGGATGACAAAAATGAGAGCGCTGTTGCTTGGCGGCCTGGTGTGTAGCGCAGCGGTTGGTTGGTGGCTTCTAACCGTGGCCGGTGTTGACGAGGCCTTGGGCTTGCGTTCGCCGGCCGAGGCTCAGGACCGGCCTGCGGCGACCAGTGGATCGTTGCCGGCACGGGCCGTTGCCGTGGAAGTGGCCACGGCTCGAGCTGTTCGCACCTCGACGGATATCCGGGCGATCGGCTCGCTGCAGTCGGACGAAACCGTACAACTCGCTCCCGAGATTGCGGGCCGTGTTTCCGAGATCGATTTCGTCGAAGGCACGCCGGTGAAGTCCGGAGACATTCTGGTTCGGCTAGACGACGCGCTGGCAAAGGCCGAAGTGAAGGATGCGGAGGCCCGGCTCAGCTTCGCAGAGGCGAACAACGAACGGGCGCGGCAGCTTTCCCGCACGGGTAACGTCACGGAGCGCAGCGTTGACGAGGCCGTGACCAATCTGGAGACGGCCCGTGCCGCTGTCGAACTCGCGGCGACGAGGCTCGACAAGCATCTTCTGCGCGCGCCCTTCGATGGCATCGCCGGTGTGCGCAAGGTGTCAGTCGGCGCATTCGTCGCTGTCGGGACCCCGGTCGTCAACATCGAGAAGATCGACAAGCTCAAGGTCGATTTCAAAGTTCCGGAAATTCATCTCAACGCGGTCTCGCCGGGCCAGATCATCGATGTGACGGTCGATGCCATCCCCGGCAAGGTCTTCGAAGGCAAGATCTACGCCATCAACCCGCAAGTCGATGTCAACGGGCGAGCCTTGCAGGCGCGTGCTGTGATCGACAACACCGACCTGCTGCTACGGCCCGGCCTGTTTGCGCGCATTCTCATCAAGGGTGCGGAGCAACGTGACGCTGTCGTGGTACCTGAGAGTGCCATTCTGCCGCGAGCCGGCGACAACTTCGTATTTCGAGTCGAACAGGGTGTTGCGAGGCAGGCTCGCGTAAAGCTGGGAGAGCGAAGGGCCGGCCTCGTGGAGATCGCCGAAGGTTTGGACCCCGGCGATATCGTTGTGACGGCTGGTCAACATAAACTGCGCGACGGCACGGCGGTCGAAAGTGTGGCGACCCATCCGCAAGGCGACGTGTCGGACTCCGACCAGGATAAGTCGAAGAGGAGCGGCGGATGACGCTCTTTGAGCTTTGCATCCGGCGTCCTGTGCTTGCGACGGTGATGTCGCTGATCCTGGTTCTGGTCGGCGTCGTGTCGTTTCAGCGACTGACGGTGCGGGAGTTTCCCAATATCGACGAACCGATCGTTTCGGTGACCACGAACTACCCAGGCGCGTCGGCCGCAATCATCGAGAGCCAGGTCACGCAGATCCTGGAAGACTCGATTGCCGGGATCGGAGGCATCGATGTGCTCTCATCGTCGAGCCGGTCGGAAACCAGCCGGATCACCGTGCGCTTCAGACCCGAAATCGATCCCGATGTGGCGGCAAGCGATGTGCGCGATCGCGTGAGCCGTGTGCGCGGCCGGTTACCGGACGAAATCGAGGAGCCGATCATTGCCAAGGTGGAGGCGGACGCTCAGCCGATCATGTTTCTCGTCTTTACCAGCCCGCAACTGACGGCACTGGAAATCAGCGACTACATCGATCGCTTCATCGTCAATCGTCTGAAGAACCTGAAAGGGGTTGCCGATGTTCAGATCTACGGCGAGCGGCGCTATGCCATGCGGGTCTGGGTCGATCGCGAGCGGCTTGCGGCCTACAATCTGACGGTTCAGGACGTCGAAGCGGCCTTACGGTCGCAGAATGCCGAAATCCCGTCCGGGCGCATCGAGAGCCAGGACCGCGAGTTCTCCGTGCTGTCCAAGACCGGGCTTTCAACTCCGGAAGAGTTCAAGAACGTCGTCGTCAAGCTTGCCGGAGACCATCAGGTCAAGCTTGGCGAAGTGGCGCGCGTCGAACTCGGCGCCGTCGATGAGCGGCGGGCGAGCACGTTCAATGGTACACCAGCGATTGCGGTCGGTATCATCCGTCAGGCGACCGCCAATCCGCTCGACGTCTCATTGGCCGTCAATGCGGTCTTGCCGGAAATCAACCAATCTCTGCCGCAGGGGCTGCGCGCGACTGTCGGGAACGATGACAGCGTCTTCATCGAGCGGTCGATCGCGGCTGTCTTTGCAACGATCGTCGAAGCCATCGTGCTCGTGGCGGCCGTGATCCTCTTCTTTCTACGTTCGTTCCGCGCGGCGATCATTCCGATCGTGACCATCCCGATTTCGCTCATCGCGACCTTTGCGCTGATGCTCGCGTTCGGTTTCACCATCAATACGCTCACGCTGCTTGCCCTCGTGCTTGCCATCGGCCTCGTCGTCGACGACGCGATCGTGGTTCTGGAGAATATCTACCGGTTCATCGAAGAGGGCGAGGAGCCGGTGCCGGCGGCGGTTCGCGGCGTTCGGGAAATCGGCTTTGCCGTGGTCGCCATGACGCTCACACTGGCGGCGGTGTATGCGCCGATTGCCTTCGCTCCCGGCAAGACGGGCAAGTTGTTCATTGAGTTCGCGCTCACGCTCGCGGGCGCGGTCATTATTTCTGGCTGGGTGGCGCTGACGCTAACCCCGATGATGTGCGCGAAGCTGCTGAGGCATCAACCGCAGCCGGGCCGGATCTACTTGGCATTGGAGCGGGGGCTCGTCGGGTTCGAGAACGGTTACCGCCGTCTGCTCGAGCGTTCGCTGCAGGTGCGGCCGCTTATCATCCTGATGGCGGCCGGTGTGGCTGGTCTCAGCGTGCTGCTGCTGACGGTTCTCAGATCGGAACTTGCGCCGCTGGAGGATCGCGGCGTCATTCGCATCCGGGGTACTGGGCCTGAAGGCGCCACGGTTGGGTACACGGCCAGGTATGCAGCCGAGATCGATGCTGTGATGGCCGGGGTTCCAGAGGTGAGAGGGCGTCTGGCGATCGCGGGTACGCCCGACGTATCGGCGTCGCTCTTGGTGGCCCCTCTCAAGGATTGGAGCGAACGGCACAGGTCCCAGCAGCAGATCGGTGCCGGGATCAATCCTGAATTGCGCCGGATTGCCGGCGTTCAGGCGGTGGTTCAGGCTCCGGGAGCGTTTGGTCAGCGCGGTTCGGGGCGGCCGGTGGAGTTCGTCTTGCAGTCGTCCGGATCGTACGAAGAATTACAGGGCTTCGCCGACGCCATTCTGTCCCGCGCGCGGGACAATCCGGGCCTGGAAAACCTCGATACCGATCTGAAGCTCAACTCGCCGGAGTTCAAGATCGATATCGACCGGGCAAAGGTTGCCGACCTCGGACTGGAAGTGGCAGCCGTGGGCCGCACGCTCGAGACGCTGCTGGGCGGACGGCAGGTGACGCGCTTCGAACAGAACGGCAAGCAGTACGACGTCTATGTGCAGT
Organism: Hyphomicrobium sp.; assembly: GCA_025458125.1. GTDB lineage: Bacteria > Pseudomonadota > Alphaproteobacteria > Rhizobiales > Hyphomicrobiaceae > JAGVSR01. The sequence goes on along the minus strand of JALOTA010000028.1, from coordinate 6,968 downwards.
TGGCGGCGGAAGACCGGGCGACGCCGCAGGCTTTATCGACCATTTTCCTGCGCAATTCCCGCGGTGAGATGATCCAGCTTTCGAACGTCGCGACCGTCACGGAGTCGGTAGCGCCCAAGGAGCTGAAGCGTTTCAACCAGTTGCGCTCGGTCACCATTCAGGCGTCGTTGGCGCCGGGCTACACGGTGGGAGAGGCGGTGGAGTTTCTCGAGAAGACGGCGCGTGAGGTGCTGCCCGCCACTGTGCAGACTGATCTCGATGGGGCAAGCCGCGACTTCCGAGCCTCCGCCAACAGCCTGCTGCTGGTCTTCATCATGGCGCTGGCGTTCATTTATCTGGTTCTTTCCGCCCAGTTCGAGAGCTTTCGCGATCCGCTGATCATCATGATCACCGTGCCGCTCTCGATCACCGGGGCGCTCGGAGCGCTGTGGTGGGCCGGTGGGACACTCAACGTCTATTCGCAGATCGGACTTGTGACCCTCGTGGGGCTCATCACCAAGCACGGCATTCTGATTGTGGAGTTTGCCAATCAGAAGCAGTCGGCGGGTATCGATCGCATGACGGCGATCGTGGATGCTGCCGTGCAGAGATTGCGGCCGATCCTGATGACGACGGGGGCCATGGTGCTTGGGGCGCTGCCGCTTGCTCTCGCCGAAGGTGCCGGTGCTGAAAACCGCCACCAGATCGGGTGGGTCATCGTCGGTGGCATGACCGCCGGCACCCTGCTGACATTGTTCGTGGTGCCGGCCGTCTACAGCTATCTGGGTTCGCGAGGTCTCGCGCCGAACGGCCAGACGTCCGGCGCCCCGACATACGCCGCCCGGTGATCAGCAGCCGCGCCGGGCGACGCCTTCCGCGTCGAAGACGTAGCCGGTGAGCGTGCGGCCCTTGCGGCTCGCAAGATGCAGCGCCAGGGCGGCGATATCGGGTTCGGATGTTAGGCAGGCGCCGCTCGAGAAATCGAGCGTGGTTGCCTTCGGGCCGACGGCGTTGATGCGAACGACATCGCCGGACCAGCGCCGTGCAAGATCGGTGGTCATCGCGGCCAGCGCCTGCCGCACAAGGCCAAGCACAGCCGCGTCGCGCGCCGACTGCGGTGCAGGGCCGATGACGACATTGAGGATCGTGCCTTCCGACCAGGTGAGGGCCATCCGATTGGCCGCGACTTCGGTGACTTCGCGCATCGCCGAGAGCTTGGCCGTGACGAGATCCTCGATCTCTTCGATGTCCGAAACGTAGGAAAGTTCGGCGCGCGTGAGCTGGGTCAGATTGATCACGGCGTCGATGGCGCCGAGGCCTTCCGCGGCGCGCTGGGCGAAGCGCGTCGGCGTGGCGGCTTCGGAGAACGGAACGTCGATAAGGGTCAAATCGCCGGCCGTGGCGGCCAGCAGGGCGGTGAGTTCGACCATCTCCGGGGAACGCTCGGCGGTCTGGATCATCAGACGCGCCCGCCGTTCGGCGAACGAACGCGCAAGGTCTACGCCGATCGATGTGGAGAGGCCCGTAATCATGACGCGGGCACCGGCCAGTTCCGGATACGCCTCGAACCCCGCATCACGCGAAACAACGCTCATCAACATGGGACTGCCTGCTCCTGAATTACGCCGGAGTGATCGAGCGACCCGGCTGGAAGGATACCACGCCGATTCGCCTAACGACATCTAAACAGCGGATCGATTCGGGCCCTGCTCTGGGCCAGCCGATGACCAAAACGAGGCGAAAGGCACCGGCCGGTCTGATCTTCAGCAGGCGGCTGAAAGGCAACGTCTTGGTTCTAAAGATGTTCGGCCGGTGGCCGGTCCGCTTGCGAACGGCGAGAAAAATTGGTGTGCGCTGGACACGGCGGCGCGGCTTTTGACGCGCGTAGCTGTGGAAAGCTGGTGAAAAGGCAGCCCCGTGAATTGCTCGCCGGGCCGGGTGCCGATGATGCTTGTGTCATGCGATTCGAAGCTCGGGCAGGTAGCAAGCTTATGCTGGTACAAGGAAAACGACGTGCTCTCGGGATACCGTCGCTGCTCGGAACGGGCGACGCATTCATCTTCACGTCTATCGCGCTTGTGGTGGCCGCGGTTGTCGCGGGCCTGAACGTGCAACTGGGGTTGCCATTCGGCATTTCGGCCCTGACGGGGTTGATCCTGTTCATTGGTCTTGCCGGATTGCAGGCGTGGCGGCGCGGCGAAGCCGAGCGCTCCCGGCTGGCCGACGACCTCAGGAGGCTCAACGAGGCTTTGGATTTCCCGCGCGCGGTGCCCGCAGTCAGCGATGCGCCTGCCGTTCCCGCATTCGCCCAGACATCCAACGCCGTCCATGTGTCTCCGCCGGTGGCCCCGGTTTCGGCGTGGGTTGCCGATGATACGGATTTCAACATCGATCCACGTGCCGCCGGCACCATGGCACCGGCTGCGGAGCCTGAGCGGCCTCAGTTTGAGGCTTATCCCGGTGTGCCGCCCGTGCCTCCCGGTCAATCCTTCTCCGACTATTGGCCGACGGCCAGCGAGGTTCACCCGGAAGTCTGGCCGCAGACCGCACCTGCTGCGGAACAGGCGCCGGTGGTTTCAGCATCTCAGGCCGTTCGCGACGACGACGTGGAACTGCTCCAGCGGCGCATCAAGGACATGCTCTATCAGGTGAATGCCGCGGAGCAGGCCCGCGAGTTGGCCGCCGCGCAGCAGAGCGTTGTCGAGACGGCGCCGGCTGACGCCATCAGCGCGTCGGTCGACGCACTTCAGGCGGCGGTTCATTCGATGAGGGAACGGGCGGATGTTGCTGCGGCGCTCGACGCCCCGACAACAGGCCACCCGGCACCGGCCGGTGATCTGCAACCCGAAACGGTGCGCGAGGCAATCGCTTCTGGCAGGGTCGATGTGTTCCTTGAGCCGATCCTTGGCCTAGGGGATCAATCGACGCAGCACTATGAGGTCAGCATCAAGCTGCGCGGCTGGGCGATGGACGATCTCGGCGATGGGACCGATGGTGTGCTGACCGGGCGCGGAATACTGCCGCTTTTCGATGCCGTGCGCATCGAGCGGAGTGCAATCGTCGCTGAGAAGCTCAGGAGCCGCGGCAAGGGAGGGGCGGTATTCTCGCGCGCTTCGGGAGAAGCTCTTCTGGAACCCGACTTTACCCGCAACATGCAGATGGATTTTGTTGCGCGGCCGATGACGGCTCGCCAGCTCATTCTCACGTTCAGCCAGGCCGATATCCGTTCGTTCCGCGCGGCGGAGCAGCGCGCCATCAGTGCACTCTCCGCACTTGGCTTCCGGTTTGCGATCGGCGGCCTGACCGACCTCGACATGAATTTCGCTGCCATGGCCAAAGCGGGATTTGCCTTCGTGAAGATTGACGCCGCAGTCGTGGTGGACGGATTGGCCCATCCGGGCGGACACGTTCCTGCAAGCGACGTCTGCCGCTTCCTCGCCGACCAGGGCTTCGGGCTCATTGTCGACGGGATCGAGAATGAGGAGATGCTCGCCCGCTTGTTCGGTTTCGGGGTGCTTATGGGTCAGGGCGCGTTGTTCGGCGGGCCGAGACCGGTCAAGGCGGATGTTGTGACGAGCCGCGGTCAAGCGGCCTGAGCGCAACGCCGGCGTTACTCGAGCGAGCCGGTCATGCGTTGAGAGTAGGTTCGGTTTCGCCGCCGGTCTTGAATTGAAGGGTGCAATGCACGCCACCGGGTTCGAGGCGAAGTGCGGCCGCGCCCCCCTCGGATGGAAGCAGTTGCTCGATCAAGCTCGACCCGAACCCCTGCTGGCCAGTCGCTTCGACTTTGGGACCTCCGCTTTCGCGCCAGTGGAGTTCGATTTCCCCGCTCGCTTCCTCGATCGTCCAAACGACGGCGACGTGACCGTTCTCATTTGAGAGTGCGCCATATTTGATGGCGTTGGTGACGAGTTCGTGCAGGGTCATATTGACCGCCATCGTCATGCGAGGCGCCAGCCACACCTCCGGCCCATCGATGCTGAAGCGATCCGGCGTTGCCTTGCCTTGGAACGCCCTGACAGTCAGAGCGCCGAGTTCGGAGGCCCACCAGGCGTTTTCGTCGCCCAGCAGGCTGTTTGCCTGATCGAGGGCGCGAAGGCGGCCTTCGAAGTCGCGCAGCCGTTCTCTCGTCGCTTCGCCATCGAAGGTCTGGTTGGCGAGGCAGATGACCACAGACACCAGATTCTTGATACGATGCCGCAGTTCCTTTGCAGACAGTCTGAGAATGTTTTCCGCTGCCTTGCGTTCGGTGATGTCCTCAACGACTGCGCCGATCGCCACCAAGGCGGCATTCTTATCGAAGACGGGATAATATTTCTCGTGCCACCAGCGCGTGACGCCGGGGGCCTTGGGTGTTTCGCCGGACAGTTGGGTTTCGACGGTCTGGCCGGTGGCCAGCACCTGTTGAAACTTGGGCTCTGCGGCAGCTCTCAGCGAGGGAACAATGTCCCAGGCGATCTTTCCGATGTGCGCTTCGGCGGGAAGGCCGTTTATCTCGGCGAGGCGTTCGTTGATGCGAAGGAAGCGGAGATCTCGATCGAAGAGCGCAAGTCCGACTGGAGTGTTCTGGTAAAGTGCCTCGATTTCTTCGGCTCTGTCGCGCAACGCTTGCTCTGAGAGGACCTGCTCGGTGATGTCTTCGAACCAGATGCCGATCAGATCCGCTCCAATTCGCGCGACTGTATTTCGAAAGTACCCCTCTACCCCGTCTTCGGAGTAGTGCAGTTGCGCCTGGCTCTGCTGGCCTGTTTCCGCCGTTCGAACATAGCGCGGAAAGAGATCGGGGTGTTCGCGATGTCCTGGGAAGCGCGCGAGGAGCCGATCGCCGAGCGGCGTTTCTCCCGTCACGACCATCTTTCGCAGCGCGGCCGGATTTGCGTAGACCCATTCGAAGTCGATGATCGTGCCAGCGGTGCCGCGCACGGCGCGCAAGATCGTGAACGGGACGGGTGCCGCCTCCTGGCTGGCAAGAAACAGATTGCGTGGTGGAGGTGCGCCGGGTTCGGACTCCGGCCATTTCAGTAGGGTGTCGTCCGGATTGCCGTCATGCCGTGGCATGCGCCTGCCTTCTCCTCACGGGGGCGCGCGGCCAGGTTGCCTGCGCGCACTACGTGGTTTATCGGAGGGTTGGCGTTAATTGGCAATGCACTTCCATCGCAAATGCATAAAAAAGGCCCGGCGAGGTTCCCGCCGGGCCTGATCGTTGGCATTCTACTTGGTCGTTCGCTTTACGGCCAGGCTGCGGGCGCCAGTCCGTGCTTCAGGCCCCAGTCGTACCAGTTATCGACGGCCGTGCCGGTGAGCAGGATGCCGATGCCACCCGTGAGCGGGCAGAGTACCGCGAACCACCACGCCCAGCGATGGATCGATTCCATCGAGGCGTTGAAGCCCATCGTCCAGCGCCAGAACAGAGCCGCCCGTTCCGATGCCGTGCCGCGATCGGTGATCTGTTCGATCTCGCGTTCGCCGCCGTATCGCGTCACCGCAAGGATGGTGGCGCCGTGCATGGCGAACAGCAGAGCCGAGCCATACAGGAAGGCGATCGAAAGCATGTGGAACGGATTGTAGAACAGGTTGCCGTAGGTGATGGAGAAGTTGTTGGTCCAGTCGAGGTGCGGGAAGATGCCGAAGGGCACCGCTTCACTCCACTTGCCCATCATGACCGGGCGGATGAAGCCCAGAACAAGATAGAGCCATATGGCTGCCGCGAAAGCCCACGGAACATGTGTCCCGAGCCCGAGTGCACGAGCGCGGCGGTACATGCGTGCCCACCACAGGATAATTGATGCGGTGAGGAAGAAGCCCGCCATCAACCACCAGCCGCCTTCCTTCAGCGGTGGGATCGAGAGGCCGTATTCGGGCTTCGGCGGTTCGAGCGCGAGATAGGGCAGCTTGCGCACGAATTGCACCGGATCCCAGTTTACCGACGCCAGCATGTTCAGGCCGATGATCTCGAAGGCTATGACGCCGAAGACGAGAGACAAGAAGCCCAACGCGCCGAGGTAGATAGGCCCGATCTGCGCGTCGCCGATCTTGCCCAGCCAGTAGGAGAACTGCGGCGTGCCGCGGCGCTCCGAATTGTTCTCGGGCAAAAGAATGCCCGGCTCAGGATGGGGAGCAACCTGAACTTGCGTGAAGATGTTCTGGTAGTAAGCCATTTGTGCGTTCCTCCCTTACGACCAGATCGGCAGTTCGAGCCACCAGTTCCACCAGTCGACCCAGGGATTTCCCTCGGCCCAAAGTGGACCACTGATGATGATGCACACCGCGCTCCAGAACCCGGACGACAAAGCCAGGAAAAGGCCAAGGCGATGGATGCCCAGCGTGCCGATGGAATAGCCGATGGTATCGCGGAAGTAGCTGTTCTCATGCTCGGGTGTTTTGACCACCTCGCCCTTCTTGGGGTTCACAGACGAGAGAACGAGTGCACCGTGCAGCGCAAGCGCGAGACAGGTCGTGAAGAAGAACGTGATCGCGATCATGTGCGCGGGGTTATAGTGGAAGTTGCCGTAGGTGTAGCCTGTGCCTGACACCCAATCGAGATGGCTCATGAATCCGTACGGGAAGCCGTAGGACCATGCGCCCATGGCAATGGGGCGGAAGACAACAAGTGTTACGTAAGCGAGAATGGCAAACGAGAAGGCAAACGGCACATGATATCCGATGCCGAGCTTTCTGCAGATTTCCACTTCCCGGAGTGCCCAGGAGCAGAACGCTCCTATGGCGCAGACAGTGACCGCCTGCCATATCCCGCCTTGCTTGAGCGGGGCGAGGCCGAGCCCGAATTCCGCTGGCGGCGGGTTGATCGAGAGGCGGAATAGGTTCCACGTCGGTCCAAGTGAGACGCCCCAAGCGATGAGGCCGACACCGACGATGATGAAGAAGATGGTCGTGACGCCGAAGAAGCCGACGTAGAAGGGTCCGACCCAGAAGTCGAACAGATCCCCGCCGATCAGCGTTCCGCCACGAACACGGTATTTTCGCTCGAA
>JALOTA010000103.1 GCA_025458125.1 Hyphomicrobium sp. | reverse complement strand
CGGACCAGCGCCCTGGATAATCGGCACATTGCGCACGTCTACCTTGGCCCAGTTGATGCGGGCCGGATTGATGACGCGTTCGCCGTCCTTGATCTGCATGCCCCGGCGCGCGAGCACGCCATAGTCGCCGCCGCGCATGTGCGGGAGGATCTGGCGCAGCTTGATCGATTCCGGAACGCCCCATTCAGGCTGGAAAATGATGTGGCTCATCTCATCTGAGAAAACCGGCGTTTGAGTGTTCGGCTTGCCGATGATGATGCGTTCCTGATGGATCACCTCGCCGTTCTTGACGACGCGTGTCTGGTACTCGGGCAGGTTGTTCCAGACATAGATCTTGCCCATGTCCACGGGCATGGTGCGCCAGCGCTCCATGTTGACCACGAACTTGTCGAGTAATTCGCTGTTGCCTCTGCGTGCCGCAGGAATTGCCCGGTTCAGCGCTTCGCGCACGGCGTCGTCGACATAGCGTTTTGCCTCGTACCCGTTCTCATCAAGATAGGAACGGATGCGGCGCAGCAGCTTGCGATCGAGGAGGTCGGCGTCATCCGAAACCTCCGCGCCGAGCCGCTGGCGGATCAGCGGGATATCGGGATGACGCATTCCCTGGTCGATACGCGATCCTGGCGACAAGAGGGGCAGAGGCGTTGCCTCCACGTCGCCGCGCGCCGCAAGGTAGGCCTGGCGCAGCCGCTCGAATTGAGGATGCTGGGGGTGGAAGCTGCGCAAGGCTGCTACCGGGTCGCCGCCGTTCGCCGCCATGGCCCGGAAGACATCGCCTGCATAAATCGTCTTTGGCGCCGCATCGAGCCAGCCCGAAAGCTGGCTGGCCGTTACTCGTCCGCCACGCGCGTGCCAAGCATAGCGAACCGCCGATATCGAAAGGTCGACTTCCGTGGCCGCGCGCGAGGCGGCCGACGCGAAAGCCTGCGGCAATTCGGGAATCCGGAGACGCGCCGGATCGAGACCGTAGAGGTCGGCGTGCGCTAACTCCTCATAAAGGGCCCGTCCCGCATCCGTCAGGCCGTTCTCATTGGTCCACGCCGGGACGGCGTCATATTGGCGGTAGTGTCCGGACAACTGGGACAGGAACGCCTTCTCGACCGGATCGCGTGCGGCCTCCATACGCCGCTCAGTCTCGGCGATGATCTCGCTTAAAGCACCAGCCCATTCCTGCTGCTGAGCAGCCAAACTCTCTTCCGTGACCTGCTGAGTGGGGGTCGCCGCCGCGGGACTGACGATCGCCAAGGCTACGGCCGATAGTGCCGGAACCCAGAACAATGAACGCATCGAACACCCCTTACGTGTCTCGCAGGAAAAAAGGTCCACTTGCGAGCAGCCCAAAATGGACGCCCACGGATAATGCCGTAACATGAACAGGTCCAGCAACTTCAAACATCTAGATGAGCCGCTTTGGTTTAAAGATCATAAATGAGAATGAGCGGAGGGACTAAGGCGATCTCGGGTGCCTCTCGCTGTTCATTTCTCCGGGATGAGGCGGGTCACACGCCAGCCTGTGCCGGTAAAGGCCATCGTGACCGTCAGGTCCGGAGCCGTGGCCTTGGGATCCCGGGCAAGGCCAAGCCTGATCGCCAACGGTCCGTCGAGGCCGGCCGATTTGATATTGCCGAGCCCCAAACGCCGGTTCTCGGGCACGATCTGCAAAGCGGATGGGGCCACACCCAGCCCGGCACCCCCTTCCGGCGTTTTGGGACCGGCACCCTTGCCGAAAAGTTCGCGAACGAAGCCAGATGAACTCACGGAGAGTTTTTCCATCCGCGTAGAGGCGTATAATCGCCTCTGGCGTCAACAGTGCGTCGAGCGAGGCTTCGACAATCTTCGGCAGCGTTTCTTTGCCGAACGCGTCGATCAATACGTCGCTGCCCGCTGCGCCCTTCGTGACATCCTTCAAGTTCTCCTCGATGCCCTGCGTCACGATGGGGCGCAGAGATTGGCGTACGGCGGGAAAGTCAATTCCGCGCTCGACGCCCGGCACATCGCCTCGGTCCAAAGCGTTCTTCAGTTGGAAGGCCGACCAGGCGGGCCATGCCACATAGAAGAGCACGGCCAGAACCATGGCGAGAACTGAAAAGCGCCGCATTTTGTCTCCTCAGGCCATTCCCGGTCGAATGCTACCGGCGGACCCCAGCGGCCGCCGCCAATCGGGCACAAATTACACGACGTCCGGGGCACGGGAAATCTCTGACGACCGACGTCGCGGGCCGTGCCGCCGGGGGGAATCGCTCTAAGAGAGATGGATCGGCTTATGGTCCCCCGCAGAAAAAGATGCCTCCCGCGACGCAGAGGAAATCCAGATCCGAACCCAATTCGCTCGACGCCGCACTCGGCGTCCTGGAGCGCGTTTTCGGCTATCACAGCTTCCGGCTGCACCAGTCAGCCATCATCGAAACACTGCTCAGCGGCCGGGACGCCCTCGTCCTCATGCCCACGGGCGGGGGCAAGTCGCTCTGCTACCAGATCCCCGCCATCGTGCGGCCGGGCACGGGCGTCGTCGTCTCGCCGCTCATCGCTCTCATGCAGGATCAGGTCGATGCGCTGAAGGAGGCCGGGGTTTCCGCAGCTTTTCTCAATTCGAGCCAGTCTTTCGCCGAGCAACAGGCGGTCGAGCGGGAACTGATCGCGGGTGGGCTCGACCTCGTCTATGTGGCGCCGGAGCGGCTGCTACAGGAGCGGATGATCAGCCTCCTCGGACAGACAACCATCTCCCTTTTCGCCATCGACGAGGCGCATTGCGTTTCGCAGTGGGGACATGATTTCCGTCCCGAATACCGGCAACTGCGAATGCTGGCGGAGCGCTTTCCCGGCGTGCCCCGGGTTGCATTGACCGCCACGGCGGACGAGCGGACGCGCGAGGAGATCGTCGGTGAACTCAGGCTGGAGGGGGCCGAGCGTTTTGTGGCGAGCTTCGATCGCCCGAACATCCGATACACGATCGCGGAGATGGGATCGGTCGGGGCCCGAGAGCGGCTCTGGCAGTTCATCGAAAGCGAGCATCCCGACGATGCTGGCATCGTCTATTGCCTGTCGCGAAAGCAGGTCGAGGAAACGGCGTCCTGGTTGACGCGGAAAGGACGCCGCGCGATCGCCTACCATGCGGGGCTTGATGCGGCCGTCCGCAGGCGCGCGCAGGAGCGGTTCCTGAACGAGGACGGGCTGATCATCGTCGCGACCATCGCGTTCGGCATGGGGATCGACAAACCCGACGTGCGTTTTGTGGCCCATCTCAGCCTGCCGAAATCGATCGAAGCCTATTATCAGGAAACCGGCCGCGCCGGCCGCGATGGCGCGCCGGCCAACGCATGGCTTGCCTATTCCGTTCAGGATGTAATCCAGCAGCGCCAGTGGATTGCGCAGTCGGACGGCGCGGACGCATTCAAGCAGGTGCAGCGGCAGAAGCTGGACGCGCTGATTGGACTGAGCGAATTGGCGACGTGCCGGCGGCAGGCGCTGCTTGCCTATTTCGGGGAAAACGGCTCGCCACCGTGTGGAAACTGCGACAACTGCCTCTCGCCGCCGGCGACTGTCGACGGCACGGTGCTGGCGCAGAAAGCTCTTTCAACAGTCTACCGCACGGGTCAGCGGTATGGCGTCGGCTATCTCGTCGACATACTGCATGGCAAGGCCGACGAGCGCTGCATTCGTGCCTCTCATGACAAGCTGTCCGTGTTCGGCATCGGGCAAGACACGGATGCCGCCGTATGGCGCGGCCTCTTCCGGCAGCTTGTCGCCCAGGGCTACCTGACCGGCGACGAGGAAGGCCACGGCACCCTGGTTTTCACCGACAAGTCGCGGCTGCTGCTCAGAAGCGAACAGTCCTTCCCGATGCGGGTCGCCCCGGCCGGCGAACGCCCGGCGAAGGCGAAGCGGGAAAAGAAAGGGTCGGCGACCGCAGCGGTCGCGGCCGAGCATCAACCCGCAATTGCTGCCTTGAAGGCGCTGCGCGCCCGGCTTGCAGGCGAGGCCAAGGTGCCACCGTATGTCATCTGTCACGATCGCACGCTGGTGGAGCTTGCCGAAAAGCGGCCCAGGACGTTGCACGATCTCGGCGACATCACAGGGCTCGGCACTAGCAAGATCAAACGCTACGGACAGGCCCTGCTCGATAGTCTGGCGGCGTTCGCAGCCCATCCGCTACTCAAGAACAAGCTGTCATCGACCGTAAACGAGACACTCGCCCTGCATCTCCAGGGACTCGACGCCGAGACGATCGCCGCCCGTCGCGGCGTTACTGCCGGTACCGTCTATGGCCACTTCGCCGAAGCGATAGAGGCAGGCCTGATCGAGGCGCGTGACATCCTGAAGGGTCTCGACGACAGCGACATCGATGAGATCCACGCTGCATTCGAACGCCTGGGCACTCTTGAAAGCGGAAAGATCGGCCCGGTGCACGGCGCTCTCGGCGGCCGCTTCGATTACGGTCTGCTCAAGTGCATCCTGGCCGAACTGGCTTAGCCGGGTTTTGTCTGGTTGCGCTGTTTCGCCAGTCCATCGCCGGCCGCAAGCGCAAGGCCAAGCAGAAGGCCGGAATGAAACGCGGCACTGGCAACAACCAAGCTGCTCTGGAACCAGATCAGCCCTGGGGACAGCGCCATGAGCGCCACGGCGGCCGTATAGCCTATTGCCAGCTTCGGGGGGATGGCGAACCCGAAACGCCATGCGGCCAGAGCCGCAGCGATCGCTATAATGGCTCCTTTGACCAGCGCCATAAAGCGAAGCAGCGTGGCGAGGCCGGGATCGGCGGTCGCGGCAGGGGCTAGAACCGCCCCCGCCAGGATGCCGGCAGTCAAGGCCATCAAGGCCGAGGCGGCCAGCGCCACGCGATAGGCGCCGGCGGGTTCAGAGGCCAGCCTACGAAGGCTCTCAGCATGGTTCAGAGCGGGCAACATGGCTGCGTCCTCCCGGAACAAAAAGCGTGAGACATGTGTCGTGAGACTGCGGCCATCGGCCTGAAAGTCAACCCGCGGCCGACGGCGGCATCATTTTTCCTGATGGAAGCCATTCCGTGATTTGGCTGGCAGGTGTTGCCCAAGTGCCTCTTCCTTCTCAAGAATTAACTCCTATGTGGTAGACCGCAAGGCGCGGGCGGATTACGCTTGCGCGCACACTGATTTTTGGAGGCGCACGTGGCCGGTTCTTTGCTCAAGTCGATGATGGCGGCACTGCTGGTGGCTGGATTCGCTGCCTCCACCCTACCCGCTCCGGCCGATGCGCAGACTTCGACCAACGGCAAGAAGGCCAAGCCGCTGCAGGGCAAGAGCTATTATGGCCGCCGCGGCGGATACACGGTGCGCAAGTCGGATATTATCGGTGACAGCCGCCGGCAGGACCCGACCATCAACGCCCGCACCTCGGGCGCCCCGCTGATGAGCGACTTCTTCTGGGAGCAGCCCGGCCCTCAGGTCGGCGGCAACACGTCCTACATGCACTGACGCACCTCTGAGCCGCTGCCGTCGCGGCGCAGTTCGTCCTGATGCTTGTTTCGGCCTTCGCGTCCTTCAGACGCTGAGCAGCAGGTGCTCGCGCTCCCACGGGCTAATAACCCGCATGAATTCCTCGAACTCGGACCGCTTCATCTGCATGTAGACGTGGCTGAAGCGATCGCCGAGGATCTTGTGAAGATCCTTGCTGTCCTCGAATTCCAAAAGCGCCTCCAGCAGACCGCGCGGTAACTGGTGGTCATTGCGGTAGGCGTTGCCGACGATGGCTTCTCGCGGTTCTAGACTGTTCTTCATGCCGAGATAACCGCAGGCAAGGCTCGCCGCGATGGCGAGATACGGATTGCTGTCGGAGCCGGGAAGACGGTTCTCGACGCGGCGCGCGGCGGGACCCGACACCGGAATTCGCAGGCCCGCCGAGCGGTTGTCCAGACCCCACTCGACGTTGATGGGCGCCGCGCCTCCCGGAACGAGGCGGCGATAGGAATTCACGTAAGGAGCCAGCAGGCACATGGCGGACGGCAAATATTTTTGCTGGCCCGCGAGGAACTGACGGAACAGGCGGCTCGGCTGGCCCTTCTCGTCGGTGAAGATATTTCGGCCGGTCTTCGCATCGACGACGCTCTGGTGAATGTGCATGGCGCTGCCCGGCTCGTTTTCCAGGGGCTTGGCCATGAACGTGGCATAGCACCCGTGCTTGAACGCGGCCTCGCGAATGGTGCGCTTGAACAGGAAGACCTGGTCTGCGAGGTGCACCGGGTCGCCATGGACGAGGTTGATCTCAAGCTGCGCCGCGCCGCCTTCCTGAATGATCGTATCGATCTGGAGGTACTGCAGTTCAGCGAATTCATAGATGTCGTCGACGATCTTGTCGTACTCGTCGACGGCGCCGAGGCTGTAGGCTTGGCGGCCGGACCCCTTACGGCCCGAACGGCCGGTCGGCGGCTCGAGCGGATAGTCGGGATCGGGGTTGGTCTTGGTGAGATAGAACTCGAGTTCCGGCGCCACGACCGGCTGCCAGCCTTCCTTGCGGTAGAGGTCGACGACGCGGCGCAAAACGGCGCGCGGCGCGATTTCGACCGGGTCTCCGTTCTGCCACGTCGCGTCGTGGATCACCTGTGCGGTGGGACTGGAAGCCCAGGGCGCCGGGCGGATCGTCGAGAGATCCGGAACCATCATCAGATCGCTCTCAGCGTAGAGCGCCTGACCATCGTCCTCGAACCCGACATAGTCGCCCGTGATGGTCTGATGGAAAATCGAGATCGGCAGGTGGACCGGTTCCAGCTTGACGAACTTCTCCACGGGCATCGTCTTGCCGCGTGCCACTCCGGCGATGTCTGGGACGGCGCAATCGACTTCTTCGATACGATGCGCGCGGACCCACCCGCGGACGCTCTCAGCCGTCGCTCCTACGCCCAAGATCTCGCTCTCGCTCGATCCAGACCGCTCGTCGGCACTCATGGTTGCACCTGATGGATTTATGTTCGTTTGGAAACAACGGCAGGCCGGCACCGAAAAAGCGGAGCTGCCCACCTGCGTGCTGCATTGTGATCACAAATTGGGATTTAACTCAAGGCGCTGCTTCGCGGCCCGGCGCCAGTTCGCCGTAAGTCCTCAGCCCGCGCGGGATAAAACAGCCTCGCCGATAAATCCCATACCCTGCCCGATGTCGGCATCAATGGCCGATCGCAGCTTAGTTGCATCTCCTGCCTTCATGGCCGCAATGGCGAACTCGTGGTGGTCCTCGATGGTCGACGTTCCGATCCGGCCGTAAGCCATGCGCATGAACGGACCAAACTGAAGCCACACACTTTCGACCAGCGCGACAAGGATGCCGGCCTCCGACTTCCGATAGATCGAGAAGTGGAAATGATGATTGGCACGCATATAGCCTTCGATATCTCCGGCGCGCATGGCAACATCGATGGCTTCGTCGGTGTCTTCTATCGCTGAAATGTCAGATTTCGTGAGGTTTGGAAGTGCGCGGGCGGCAAGTTCGGGCTCCAATGCGCGACGTGCAAAAAGGATCTGTTCGAAGTTCTCGCGCGTCATCGGCGGGACCATGACCCGACGGTTATCCCGCAAGAGAAGTGCCCGCTCTGCGGTCAGACGGCGAACGGCTTCGCGCACCGGCATCGGGCTCACACCGAGCTCATCGGCAAGCCCGCGAAGGGTGAGCGCCGAACCAGGACGTATACCCCCATAAAGAATTTGCTGGCGCAGCCGGCGATACACCTGCTCATGCGTTGTCAGTTCGCCAAGTCCTTGCGATTCAATCGATTCATCGCCCTCCACCGGGGCTTTCGCACCCGCCGACGCACCCGCATGACGCTTCATCAATGCGCTGGTTCCTTCCTGCAAACTGCGAATTCCTGCAACGACACTCTTGTAGCGCGGGAAATTTGTGATCACAATGGGATTACGTTATGGATGGGGCGCAAGTCTGAGCGCGGGGCCAGCATCCCGACGTTGGTAATCTCCAAAGAGGAGTTCGTGCATGAAATCCCGAATGATGCGCCTTGCGTGTGTCGCAGGCGCGGCAGCAAGCCTTGTGGCCGTCGCCACCGGCTCGTTCGCAAAAGATCGCGAAGTGAAAGTCTTCAACTGGTCGGACTACATCGACGAGTCGATCCTGGAAGACTTCACGAAGGAGACCGGCATCAAGGTCACCTACGACGTCTTCGACAGCAACGAAGTTCT
>JALOTA010000001.1 GCA_025458125.1 Hyphomicrobium sp. | reverse complement strand
CCGGGGATGCTTGCCACGCTCGTCGCCATGCTCGTCGCGCCGTTTGCCGCGATGCTGGTACAAATGGCGATCAGCCGTTCGCGCGAATATCAAGCCGACCGGCTGGGAGCCATGATCTGCGGCAATCCGATCTGGCTTGCTTCGGCCCTGGTCAAGATCAACAACGCGGTCCGGCGGACGCCGAACTGGCAGGCCGAGCGTATTCCCGCGGCGGCGCACATGTTCATCGTCAATCCGCTGACCGGACAAGGCGTCGACAACTTGTTCTCTACCCATCCCAACGTCGAGAACCGCGTTCGCGCGCTGAAGGAACTGGCGGTCGAAATGGGTCAGACGACTACCGGCTTTGATGAAGGGCTGGATGGCGGTGGCGGCGCATTCGGCAATGCGGCGCAGGAACCCGGAGCCGCCGGTCCGTGGGCGCGGGACGGACAATCTCGCGGGCCGTGGGGCTGAGGCACACGCCGAACGTGATCATTCGCCATTGACCCCGGTTCACTGCAGCCTTAGCCATGTCCGATGACGTCCAGCCGCCCGCCGCGCGATCCCCGCTCCGCTTCGCCCCGTTCAGGCACATCGGGTCCCCCGAGGGGGCGCAGACCGGTTAACAAGGCAGCCCCTGGAAAACCGCAGCCGAGGCCGCCGGGATTCGAAGCGCGTCAGGCCGCTGTCGAGACCCTCTGGCGCGTCATGAAGCGCGGCACGTTCTTCGAAGAAGCTTTTGCTGAAGCCTTCTCGAAACCGGAGCGAGCGAACGTGGAACCGCGCGATCGGGCTTTTGCGCGCTTGCTCGTCGCGACTGTTCTGCGCCGGCATGGGGAACTGGCGCACGTGGTCGGTTCACACCTGCAAAAGCCGCTACCCGAGCCACAGGGCTGGGTCTGGCAGATCCTGCTCGCGGGCGCTGCGCAACTGCTCTTTCTCGATACGCCGCCCCATGCCGCGATCGGACTAGCCGTCGAGCAATGCAAATCCGACCCGAACGCCCGCCGCTTCGATAAACTCGTCAACGCTGTTTTGCGACGCATCGCCGATCGTGGCCGCAGCGCCTTGGAGGGACTCGATCCGGTCGCCCTGAACGTCCCCGGCTGGCTCCTGCAAGGATGGGAGACGACATTTGGTCAAGAACGCGCGCGCCTCATCGCGGCTGCATCTCTGGAAGAGCCACCCCTCGATCTGACCGTTCGCGGCGACCCGGAGGAATGGGCGGCGAAACTCCAGGGCGTGGCGTTGCCGACCGGAACAGTTCGCATTCTCCAGGCCGGCCGCGTCACGGATCTGCCCGGCTTCACGGAAGGAATGTGGTGGGTCCAGGATGCGGCTGCCGCACTGCCGGCACGGCTGCTCCGTGCGCAAGCCGGTCAGCGCGTTGCAGACCTGTGCGCGGCCCCGGGCGGCAAGACGGCGGAACTCGCCGTGACCGGCGCGAACGTAACCGCTGTCGATGTGTCGGCCGCGCGCATGCGTCGTGTCAGGGAGAACCTGGACCGCCTCGGACTGGATGCCGATTGCGTCACCGCCGACGTGCTGACCTGGCAACCGGCCGCGCCGTTCGATGCCGTATTGCTCGACGCGCCTTGCTCGGCCACCGGCACTATTCGCCGTCACCCCGACATCCTGCATGTCCGTCAGTCGAAAGGTTTCGACAAGCTCGTCGATCTGCAGGCGCGGCTCCTTCAGAAAGCCGCGCAATTCGTCCGGACGGGCGGCACGCTCGTCTACTGCACGTGTTCGCTGGAACCGGAGGAAGGAGAGCGGCAGATCGCTCGATTCCTGGCAGCCAACAGTGGCTTTGTTCGCGATCCGGTGACGCCGGACGAGATCGGCGGAATCTCCGGCGCCGTGACGCCGGACGGGGATCTTCGCACCTTGCCCTGTCATCGCTTTCCCGGCCATGAGAGTGGCTTGGGATTGGACGGGTTTTACGCCTCGCGCCTTGTCCGGCGCGAGATGTAGGCATCCCGGAGCTACGCACAACTAGGTGCTGGCCTTGCCTTGCCAGAGGCCCGGCGCTGCGCTACCGACCCTTGAACCAGGCTGCCGTAAGAAGGCGGCGCGGGCGTTTTTGGAGGCGGTCGGCCGATGGCGGGTCTCAGTCTGGCCGAAAGAACGCGGATCGCGGTGATTTCCGCCAAGCGATCTCAGCGCGCGTCGATGGCCCGCTTGCAGTTTTCACCGCTTTTGCGCTGGCGCTTCGGATCCGCCAGCCTCGGCAATCTTCTGATCGTTCCGCAGACCTTGCGCAACGCCGACCCGAGCTTCTGGCCAGAATTGAAGATGAACCAGATGGGTCTCGCCGGAATCGGCGCGTCGCTGGGGGGACGATCGCCGTTTGCGATCCGGCCGCCAAACCCGGCCTGGGAGCGTGCGCTGCACGGATTCGGGTGGCTTCGTCATCTTGAAGCCTGCACCGATCCAGAAGCGCGCGAGTTCGCCCGCAGGCTAGCGGTCGAATGGACGACACAGCAGAATGGCGCCGGGCTTGCCTGGGAGCCGGCAGTCCTGGGACGCCGTGTGTCTTCCTGGCTCAGCCACGCCAACCTTTTGCTCGATGAAGCGGACGTCGCAACCTACGACGCGATCACCACGAGCCTAGGCACGCAGATCATAAGGCTCGCTGCGTCGTGGCGGGATAGTCCCGAAGGTTATCCGCGCCTTCTCGCACTGACAGCGCTCATGCTCTCGTATCTTTGCGTGTCCGGACACGAGCGGCAGCTCAATGAGACGGAAAAACTGTTCGCTGCGGAAATAGAGTCGCAGATACTCGACGATGGCGGCCACGTCAGCCGCAATCCCGCGGTGCTTGTGGAGATCTTGCTCGATCTTCTTCCGGCCCGCCAATGCTTCGCCGCACGAGGCCGCAAGCCGCCGCCGCCCCTGATGCGGGCGCTAACCGATGCGGTCGCATTCCTGCGCTACATGCGCATGGGCGATGGAAGGCTTGCGCGATTCAACGGGGTATCCGTTGCCTCGCCGGCAGGCCTGGCAACGGTCCTCGCCTATGACGACCTGTTCGCAACTCCGCTCGCTGCCGCCCGTGCGTCGGGCTACATCCAGCTCAATCGTGGCGCTACGACAGTCATCGCAGATGCCGGTGCGTCCCCGCCGATCGAGTTCGCGGCCGAAGCCCATGCCGGATGTCTTTCCTTCGAGATGAGCGCGGGACCGCGGCTCATCTTCGTCAATGGCGGATCGCCGGTACCCGCCGATCAGGAATGGCGCGCCCAGTCGCGAGCCACAGCATCACACAATACTCTTGTCGTGAACGAAGCTTCGTCCGCGAAACTCGTTCGTCACAAGGGGCTCGAAGCTTTGCTTGGTGGCGCTCCCGTGCACGGCCCGCCACGGGTCGAAAGCCAAATCGAGGATGCCAGTGGAGATGCCGTCTGGACTGCGCTGCACGATGGCTATCACGACCGGTACGGACTGCTCCACCATCGCAAACTCGTGCTCAGCGCCTCCGGGTCTGTTGTGCGCGGAGAGGATCGCCTGGGCGGGCTCAACGAGGCGCTCCGTCTTGAAGTCGATCTGCCTTTCGCCATTCACTTCCATCTCCACCCCGATGTCTCTTGCAGGCTCAGCCACGCATCCGGTGCGGCGGAGGTCGTGACCCCCGAGGGCCAGATCTGGGAATTCACCGCTGAAGGCGCCGCACTCACGATCGAGGAAGGCACGTTTTTCGCCGACAGTTCCGGTCCGCGCCGCGCGCTGCAGTTCGTTCTTCGGGGCGCGACGTTCGGCGACACGACCGTCCGGTGGCAGCTGGCCATCCGCGCCTGAGCCGAACCTGGCGGATGCCCCACTTTATAGCCCATGATCACGGGTACCGGCCGGCCGCGGACCGTGCTAAGGCGCTGCCGGAATAGGCGAAAGGACGCTGACCTTGACGATCGAACCCATCATTGCAATCCGCCGGGCTCTCATCTCCGTGTCAGACAAGACGGGCCTCATCGATCTCGCGCGGGATCTGTCTGAAAGAGGCGTCGAAATCCTGTCCACCGGCGGGACGGCGGCGGCGTTGAAGGCGGCGGGCCTGACGGTCATCGACGTGGCGGATCATACCGGATTCCCGGAAATGATGGATGGCCGGCTCAAGACCTTGCATCCGAAAGTTCATGGCGGCTTGCTTTCGATCCGCGGCAATGAGGAACACGAGCAGTCTGCAAGGACGCACGGCATCGCGCCGATCGATCTTCTGGTGGTCAATCTCTACCCGTTCGAAGCGACGCTTTCCAAAGGCGGCACCTACGACGAGTGTGTCGAGAATATCGACATCGGCGGGCCGGCGATGATCCGCGCGGCGGCTAAGAACCATGCGGGCGTTGCGGTGGTCGTCGAGCCGGAAGACTACGACGCGCTGCGCCGGGAACTCGCGGCCAATGCCGGCGGCACGACGCTGCTGTTCCGCAGAGGCATGGCGGCCCGGGCCTTGGCACGAACGGCGGCCTACGATGGCGCCATTTCAAACTGGCTCACGGCCGATCCGGACCCGGCAGGCCGTCCGGCAAGCGCGTTCCCGAGCACCTACACGATGCAGCTCACCAAGGCGCTCGATCTTCGCTACGGCGAAAACCCTCACCAGTCGGCCGCGTTCTACCGTGAGATCGGCGGACCCGGAGGAACCGTGTCTTCCGCCCGCCAGCTTGGCGGCAAGGAGCTGTCCTACAACAACATCGCCGACACGGACGCTGCGCTGGAATGCGTGAAAGAATTCGATCCCGCCGAGCCTGCCTGCGTTATCGTCAAGCACGCCAACCCATGCGGGGTCGCGGTCGCCGCTACGCTGAAAGACGCTTACGAACTCGCTTATCTCACCGACACCGAATCGGCCTTCGGCGGGATCATCGCCTTCAATCGCAGTCTCGACGCGGAGACGGCCGAGTTGATCGTATCGCGGCAGTTCGTCGAAGTGATCGTGGCCCCGGATGCCGCACCCGACGCCGTCGAAGCCGTGGCCCGCAAAAAGAATGTGCGCCTGCTCGTCACGGGACCCTGGTCCGCTGCCCACGGACCCCGCCGCGAATTCAAGAAGGTGAACGGCGGACTTCTGGTGCAGGAGGCCGATCAAGGCCTGACGCAAAAACTTGCCGTCGTGACCCGGCGCGCGCCGTCCGCTTCAGAGATGGCGGATATGGTGTTCGCGATGAAAGTGGCGAAGTTCGTCAAGTCGAACGCCGTAGTCTACGTGCGCGGTCTGGCCACCATCGGGATTGGCGCCGGTCAGATGAGCCGCGTAAATTCGACCCGCATCGCGGTGGAGAAGGCAAAGCAGGCGGGCTTGGAACTTTCAGGTTCGGTCGTGGCTTCTGACGCTTTCTTTCCCTTCGCCGACGGATTGATCACTGCTGCCGAGGCCGGAGCAACAGCCTTCATTCAACCCGGCGGCTCGATGCGCGACGAAGAAGTCATCAAGGCGGCCGACGAGCGCAATCTTGCAATGGTGTTCACGGGAATGCGCCATTTCCGGCATTGACAGCTACAGAGGCGTCGTGAGCTTCTTCAGCGCGTAAAGGGCTTCCAGTGCCGCCTTGGGCGTCAGTTCATCGGGATTGATTTTCGCCAATGCATCTTCGACGGGCGACGGGCCGGACTTCGGCGAAATGCTTTTCGGACGCGCGGCTGCGAACAACGGCAGCTCGTCCAGGGCTTTCCCCGATCCCGTCTCGCGACGGTCGTTCTTTTCAAGAAGATCGAGAACTTCCCGGGCGCGCTCGACGACCGTTGGAGGCAAGCCGGCGAGCTTGGCCACTTGAATGCCATAGGAGCGATCGGCCGCGCCGGGCCGGACCTTGTGCAGGAACACGATCTCGTCATGCCATTCCTTGACCTCCATGGTGACGTTCCCGACATCGGCCATGCGGCCGGCCAGGGCGGTCAATTCATGGTAGTGCGTCGCAAACAACGCGCGGCACTTGGAAACCTCGTGCAGAAATTCCACGGTTGCCCAAGCGATGGACAGTCCATCGAAGGTTGCGGTTCCACGTCCGATCTCGTCGAGAATGACGAGAGAGCGATCCGTTGCCTGATTGAGAATGCCGGCAGTCTCCACCATCTCCACCATGAAGGTCGAGCGGCCGCGCGCGAGATCATCCGAAGCACCGACCCGTGAAAAAAGCCGGTCCAAGACGCCAATGCGCGCCGAGCGGGCCGGAACGAACGAACCCATCTGGGCCAGAACGGCAAACAACGCGTTCTGACGCAGGAAGGTCGACTTTCCGGCCATGTTCGGCCCCGTCACCAGCCAGATCCGGGCGTTTGTCTTTTCGTCGAAACCAGACGGGCGTTCCGCGATCTCCCCTAGGATGCAGTCGTTTTCAATGAAAGCGCCGGACTTCGACTGCTTCAACGCCAGTTCGACAACGGGATGCCGCCCACCAAGGATTTCGAAGTTCCGGCTGTCGCTGATCTCCGGCCGTGAATAGTTCTCCGAGACGGCAAGCTCCGCGAGTGCAGCAAGATGATCGATCTCCGCCAGAGCTCCGGCAACACTGGTCAATGCGCGCTCGTCGGCGGAAACGGCCGCCGCAAGCGCCTGGAAAATTTCCTCCTCCAATGCAAGGGCGCGTTCTCCTGCCGAAGCGATCCGCCCCTCGATCTCGGCCAGTTCCAGCGTCGTAAACCGCATCGCATTCGCCATGCTTTGCCGATGCCGGAAAACGTCGCTAAGCGGCGGGACAGTCAAAGCCTTCGCGTTCAATGCGGTGACTTCTATGAAGTAGCCGAGAATGTTGTTGTGCCGGACTTTGAGCGTCTTGATGCCGGTCAGTTCGATATAGGTCCCCTCCAGGCCGGCGATCACCTGCCGGCTGTCGTCGCGCATCTGCCGCGCCGCATCGAGTGCTTCTGAATATCCTGCACGGACGAAGCCGCCCTCGCGTTTCAGATGTGGCAGTTCTTCGGCGAGCGCCGAACGGAGAGCATCGAAAAGTTTCGGATTGGCGCCGCCGAGCTCTTGAGTCACGCGCTCGAGTTCGGGCGGCAGGCCGAGTGCAGCGCCGGCCTGTCTCAACAGGCGAGCGCACGCCGATGCTGCGGCCAGCCCATCCCGCAAGGCTCCGAGGTCTCTTGGCCCGCCACGTCCGAAAGCCAGACGCGATACCGCCCGTGCGATGTCGGGCGCGCCGCGCAGGCGCTCGCGCAGGTTGTCACGTAGTTGCGCATCCGCCACCAGGAACGACACGGCATCAAGGCGCCGGTCGATGATCGCAACGTCCCGTAGCGGGCTGGCGAGACGGTTGGCCAGTTCGCGCGCTCCAGCCGCGGTCACCGTGCGATCGATCGCGGCGAGCAGGCTGCCGCTCTTGTCTCCGGACGATGAACGCGTGAGTTCCAGGCTGCTCCGGCTGGCGGCATCGATCAGGAGCACGCCCGCATCGCCTGTCCGCTTGGGCGGCCGGATCACGGGGCGTTTGCCGATCTGAGTAAGATCGACATAGCGCAGGAGCGCGCCTACGGCCGCCAATTCCGTCCGCGAAAAAGAACCGAATGCGCCGAGGTCGGCGACCCCCAGCTGCGCTTTCAGCGCACGTTCGCCTGAAATGCTGTCGAAGGAGGCGGGAGGGACGGGGGTGACGGCCGAGCCGGCCACACCAAACCAGCGCTTCAGATCGTCCTCGGCCGCCAGCGCATCGGTCGCAATGATCTCGCCGGGTGAGAGCCTGACCAGTTCGCCGGGCAGGTCCGGTCCGGAGGCTTCTCCGATTTCCAGCTCCCCGGTCGAGATATCGAGTGAAGCCAGCGCATACCGGACCGGACGGTCGAGCGGGTTGGTCTCGCCGCCTCCGGGCACCCGGGCGAGGGCCGTCAGGTAGTTGCGCGCCTTCGCGTCGAGGAGCGTATCCTCCGTCAACGTTCCCGGCGTCACGAGACGAACGACATCGCGCCGGACAACCGCCTTCGATCCCCGCTTGCGCGCCTCGGCCGGATCTTCGAGCTGTTCGCAGACGGCAACCCGGTAGCCCTGCCTGATGAGCCGCTGCAGATATTCGTCGGCACGATGAACCGGTACGCCGCACATGGGAATATCGACGCCCTGATGCCGGCCACGCTTCGTCAGTACGATCCCGAGTGCGGCGGAAGCGACCACGGCGTCTTCGAAGAAGAGTTCGTAGAAGTCGCCCATCCGGTACCACAGCAGACTGTCCGGATTGGCTGTTTTGATCTCGAGGAACTGGGCCATCGACGGCGTCGCGTCCGCTGTCGCCGGCGTCGGGCCGGTCACGATTGCCTCCGCCGGCGCCGCCTCCGCACCGTCACCCGCCGTTCCCTCGTCCGTCTGCCCGCTCTTGCGCCGTGCGGCCATGCCCACCCCTGCAACTTTTCAGGAAGAGACATAGCGGCTTGCAGGATCAGGGGCTAGGGCGGGCAGGGCCGCCGCCCAGGATCATAAACCGAAAGTAGCAGACGGGCCGCGTTGAGAATTTTGCCGCGAGAGCCTACGGTGCGCCCCCGCCCGGCGGGCGGTCCGGACCCCACGGAAGCTTTGCCCGGCCCACCTTTCGGCGGCCGGCAGCGCAAGAAAGAAGCACTCGGATGGCTCACAAAAACGCGCCTGCTCGCATCACCTCTCAGGAGGCACTGCAATTTCACGCGCAAGGTAAGCCGGGCAAACTCGAAATCACCCCGACGAAGCCTCTTGCCACGCAGCGCGACCTGTCGCTGGCCTATTCTCCCGGTGTCGCGGTTCCGGTGGAAGCCATCGCCGAAAACCCATCTCTGGCCTACGACTACACCAACAAGGGCAACCTCGTTGCGGTCGTCTCGAACGGCACGGCGATCCTGGGACTTGGCAATCTCGGTGCTCTAGCCTCCAAGCCGGTCATGGAAGGCAAGGGCGCGTTGTTCAAGCGCTTTGCCGATATCGATGCCACCGACCTGCTCGTCGACACCGCCGATGTCGACGCCTTCATCAACTGCGTGCGCTATCTCGGCCCGACTTTCGGCGGCATCAACCTGGAAGACATCAAGGCTCCGGACTGCTTCATCATCGAAGAGCGGCTGAAGGAACTGCTCGACATCCCGGTGTTTCATGATGACCAGCACGGAACCGCGATCATCGCCGCCGCTGGTCTCCTGAATGCACTCGAATTGACCGGCCGCTCGATCGACGATTTCAAGCTCGTGGTCAATGGCGCGGGAGCGGCTGGCATCGCCTGCCTCGAGCTGCTCGCGGCACTCGGGATGCCGAAGAAGAATGTCATCTTCTGCGATACCAAGGGCGTCATATACCAGGGCCGCAAGGAGGGTATGAATCAGTGGAAATCGGCGTACGCCGCCAAAACCAAGGCCAGGACGCTGGCTGAAGCGCTCGAAGGCGCCGATGCGTTCTTCGGGCTGTCGGCCAAGGGTGCCGTCACGCAGGACATGGTCCGCTCGATGGCCGAAAAGCCCATCATTTTCGCCATGGCCAATCCTGATCCCGAGATCACGCCGGAAGAAGTCGCGGCCGTGCGTTCGGATGCGATCATGGCGACGGGCCGGTCCGACTACCCCAATCAGGTCAACAACGTCCTCGGCTTCCCATTCATTTTTCGCGGCGCTCTCGACGTCCAGGCCCGAACCATCAACGAGGCCATGAAGATCGCAGCGACGAAGGCGCTGGCCGAACTCGCGCGCCAGGAGGTGCCGGATCAGGTCGCCGCCGCCTTCCACGGCCGCCGTCCCACGTTTGGACCCGAATACATCATCCCGGCGCCGTTCGATCCTCGGCTGATCAGCCACGTTCCGCCGGCCGTCGCACAGGCCGCGATGGAGAGCGGCGTTGCGCGCCGTCCGATCGTCGACATGGAGGCGTACGTCGCGCGCCTGAAGGGCCGGCTCGATCCGGTCACCGGTTGGTTGCAGGCCACCTTCGATACCGTGCGCCAGGAACCCAGGCGGGTGATCTTCGCCGAAGGCGACGATCCCGCGGTCGTTCGTGCCGCCAACACCTATTATGCGCAGGGCTTCGGCACGCCCATTCTGGTAGGTCCAAGGGACCTCGTAAAACGGCGCTTTCAGGAACTCGGCATTCCTATGCGCGCCGAGTTTGAGGTCATCGACACAACCCAGTCGATCCACGCGGAAGAATTTGCCGATTTCCTGTATCAGAGGCTTCAGCGGCGCGGATACTTGAAGCGGGATTGCGAGCGGCTCGTGCGCAACGAGCGCAACGTTTTCGCGGCCCTGATGGTCGTCCACGGCCACGCCGATGCGATGATTTCAGGCGTCACGCGCAATTGGACGAGTGTGTTCCAGGACGTTCGCCGCGTCATGGATGCCGAGCCGGGGCGCAACATCATCGGCGTTTCGCTGGCGCTGTGCAGAGGCCGCGCCGTGCTCATCGCAGACACCAGCGTTCACGATATGCCGACGCCGGAACAGCTGGCCAATATCGCGGTCGAAGCGGCGAAGGCGGCGCGCAACTTCGGCCTCGAGCCGAGGGTTGCCATGCTGGCCTACTCTACGTTCGGACAGCCGCGCGGCGAGCGCTCGGACGTGGTGCGGGAAGCCGTCCGGATACTCGACGAACGTCAGGTCGATTTCGAGTATGACGGCGACATGGCGGCCGACGTGGCGCTGAATGTCGACCTCATGAAGCTGTATCCCTTCTGCCGGCTCACCGACACGGCAAACATCCTCATCATGCCGGCATTCCATGCCGCGTCGATATCGACGAAGCTGCTGAAGGAGCTTGGCGGCGCAACGGTCATCGGCCCGCTGCTCGTCGGTCTTGAGCATTCCGTCCAGATCTGCACGCTCGGCGCCAAGGATTCCGACATCGTCAATATGGCGGCTCTCGCGGCCTACGACCTCAGCTCCTGAGCCGTTACATCTCGGTGCAGATCTTGCCGAAGTGCGTCGCGCCTTCCTCGTATCGGAATGCGTCGGCGAGATCTGCGAGCGGGAACGTCCGGTCGATGACGGGTCGCACGGACGGATTGGCGTCGAACGCGCGAATCATTTCGAGCTGATGTCTGCGGCTGCCCACGATGATGCCCTGGAGCTTGATCTGCTTGGCCATCATCAGGAGTGTGGGCACGTTCCCGGCCACGCCCGTCAGGATTCCGATCAGTGAGACGTGGCCGCCCACCCGGGCCGCGACGATCGACTGCGGCAGTGTTCCAGGCCCACCGATCTCAAGGACATGGTCGACGCCGCGCCCGCCGGTGATTTCCCGGACGGCTTCGCCCCACCGGGGCTCCAACTTGTAATTGATCGTATGGTCGGCGCCGAGCGACTTCGCCTTCGCGAGCTTGGCGTCGGAAGACGATGTGATGATCGCCGTCGCACCGAACATCTTTGCGAACTGCAAGGCGAAGACGGCGACGCCGCCGGTGCCCAGGATCAGCACGCTATCGCCGGCCTTGAGTTGACCGTCGACGACGAGAGCCCGCCACGCCGTCAGAGCCGCGCACGGAAGCGTCGCCGCATCGCCGTGCGACCAGCCCTTGGGTGCGTGGGTGAACCAGTGCGCCGGTGTCACGACGATTTCGCGTGCGTAGCCGTCGATTCCGTCGCCGGGAACGTGGCTGAAGTTACCGTGAGGCGGTATTCCGTCCTGCCAGTAGGGAAAGAAGAGCGACACGACATGATCGCCGGCGGCATATCCGCTGACGCCTGCGCCAACCGCTTCCACCACTCCCGCGCCATCGGACATCAATATCCGACTGTCGTCGGCGGGAATGGCTCCATTCGCGACCGCGTAGTCGTGATAGTTGAGCGAATTAGCGTGCAACCTCACGCGGATTTCGCCGGGTCCTGGCGCTCCGGGATCGGCCAGCTCTACCACTTCCAGCGTATCGAGCTTCGACGGCTTGCGGGCGACGACGGCCTTCATGAGATGATCTGTCCCTTACTCGTAGAATGCGAACTGTTTGCGGACCGTCTCGACGACGTCCCAGGTCCCTGTGAATCCGGCCGGCGAAAGGAACGCGTCACCGGCGCGGTATGTCGCCGTCTGCCCATCGTCACCTGTGACGACGAGGACCCCCGACAGGATGTGGCAGAACTCGCTTTCCGTGAAGACGCAGCGCCATTTGCCGGGCTTCGACTCCCATATTCCCGAGTGGAACCGGCCGTCGGCGCTGGTGAAGAGTTCCCAGGCCGTCTGCTCGGGATCGCCGGACAGAATACGGTCTGCCGGGGGCCGGTAGGTCTCGCCTTCCGGGAGTGGCTCCTTGAACGAAACGAGCCGCGGAAGTGTCGTCGTGCTGACTTCGGTCATGCGTCACGCGAATATTGAGGATGATCGCGAGACCATAGTCGGGCGCGGCCGGTGCAGCAACCACCGGGGCACCGGGGATGGCGGAATTCAGTCGGCAGGGGAAAGACGGCTCTTCAACTCGTCGGGAGCTCCGAAATGCTCGAAGTAGCGCGGATCGATCTTGGCGACCGGCAGGATGATCAGCACGTCCGTCGTCCCGAACTGCCGGTCGATGACTGCGCCGTCACCGACGAATGCGCCGAGCCGCAGGTAGCCCTTGATGAGCGGCGGCATCGCCTTCAGCGCCTGTTTGAGATCGACCTGCTCGCGGAGAAGAAGATCCATGCGCTGATGAAGGTGGGGATGAGCCGGGCAGAGCCAGTCGTCCGGCGCCCGGGCGAAGTGATGCAGATACGAAAGCGCCATGGCATGCGCCTTGGGATCGGTGCCCTCGAAACTCGCGCAACCGATCATGACGTCGACGCGATGTTCCCGCACGTAGGTCCACAAGCCGTGCCAAAGGAGCTCGACGGATCGCTTGGACCGGTACGGCTTGAGGACACACGACCGTCCCAGTTCGAGGAAGCGGCAATCGGGTGACTTCGCGCGCACCAGCGGTGCGATGTCGTATTCGCTTTGTGTGTAGAAACCGAGCGACCGGGCGGCGATGTCCTGCCGCAAGAGCCGGTAGGTCCCGACGACTCGCGGGCGCCGCCGGTGTGCCCAGCGTTCCCGCCCGTGCGGGCCCGCAGACGTATCGACCACCAGAAGGTGGTCGCAGATGGCATCGTAGGCGTCCTGGTCGAGGCGCCGCATGGCCGCGACCGGATTCGGACGGGCCGACATTTCTTCGTAGAATACTTCGTAACGCAGCCTCTGCGCCTGAAGAATGTCCGGCCGGCCGGCAGCCAGCCGCACTTCGAGGTCTCCCAGGCGGCCATAGACCTTGGGCTGAGGCGTCCGGACGAACGACAGCGCCTTGGCCTGGGCGGCGTTTTTGAGCCCCTTCACGTTCAGCATACGTCTGGCCAGGAGACCCGGCGGAAGGGCCGTCAGCTTCGAAATTCGCGTTCTTCGGCCGGTCGGGCTCTGGCCCTCAGTCATATGCCTTCTCCAGCGCCTCGGGCGGCGGGCAGATCTCATGCGGCACGTGGGCCGCTAACCCAGCGTGTGACACGATTCCGAGACGATTTTGCGACATATTTCGGGGCCATCAGCCGCCGTGATCAGGCTGCGGGAAGCCGCTCTTTGGCGCTGATCCAACGCTTGAGCACCGCTCTCAGCGCCCGCGCATCGAATGGCTTGGCCAGATAGTCGTCCATGCCCGCGGCGAGATATCGCTGGCGGTCTTCCTCGAACGCATTCGCGGTAACCGCGACGATCGGGGGCAGATGAACGAGTTCGGACTTCGTCGAGGCGGCAGCCCGCCTGATGGCGCGGGTGGCGTCTATGCCATCGAGGCACGGCATATAGATATCCATCAGGATGAGATCGAAAGGCGCATCCAGCCCGCCGAAACTGCGGGTCACTGCGGATACGGCTTCGTCCCCCGTTCGGGCCCGAACGACCACACACCCCTCGCGCTCCAGCAATCGGGTTGCCAGCAGGGCATTGACGGCATTGTCCTCGACGAGAAGGACGCGGCTCGCGTGCTTGGTTGCGGCCGATCCGGCCATGGACTTCTCGGCGGCCGATGACAGTTCGAGCGCTTCTCGCAAGGCCGCGGCATTCGGGCAGGCCCGGTCGAGCACGAGATCGGCATGGAATGTCGAGCCGCGCCCCGGCTCCGACACGACAGTTAGATCGCCCTTCATGGCGCGTGCGATCCGGCGAGCGATGGCAAGTCCAAGGCCCGTCCCGCCATCATGGCGGCGCACGGCGGAATCGGCGCGTTCGAATTCGCCGAACACGGCATCGCATTCTTGGGCCGTCAGTCCGATGCCGGTATCGGCGACGGAAAGGCGAACCCGAACCGGCCCTTCGTCCCCATCTGCGGGCGTCGTGTTGAGGGTAACGGCGACACGGCCCTGGTCGGTGAACTTGATGGCATTGGAAAGAAGGTTGAGCAGGATCTGGCGCACGCGCGATTCATCGCCGCACAGCGGCGGCGGGGGCTCGCCTTCCAGGTGCGATGTGAGCCTGATTTTCTTGTCGGCGGCCTTCGGCTCCATCAGCGCAATGCAGCCCTCGATCGTCTCCTCGATCGAGAAGGGCGCTTCGGTCAGTTCCAGCTTTCCGGCTTCGATGCGAGAGAAATCGAGGATCTCGTCGATAAGGCTCATCAGTGCCCGGGCCGATTGGGCGATGATGCGGGCGTGGGTTTCCTGCTCGGGCGTCAGCGGCCCTTCGAGAAGCAGGTCGGTCATTCCAAGAATGCCGTTCATGGGCGTGCGAATTTCGTGGCTCATGATCGCCAGGAAGCGCGACTTCGCTTGGTTGGCCGCAATGGCATCGTCTCGCGCCTGCCGCAGTTCATCTGCCGACTGCCGCTCTTCCGTGATGTCGCGGCCGATACGCTGCGTTTCGAGAACGCCGCCGGCAACCAGCCGCTCGTTCTCTTCCCATTCGATCCAGCGCGGCCCTTTGACCGTTTCGACGAGCTCGACGGTGCGCAATCCGAGACCGCGGATTTCCTGCGCCAGTACGCGCGGCGCAATAGAACGGCCTGCGGGATCGTCTTCACTGAGGCCGAACGCAGCGAGATAGGAACGGTTGGCGAAGATGATGCGCCCCTTCCCGTCCCGGCGGACGATGAGGCAGGCCTGCGCGTCGAGCAGATCGCGATAAGGTTGCGCGCTGTCAGGCACCGGTTCTGCGAGACCGGGCGAGCGGCTGTCGGTATCGTTGTCTGAGTTCGGCTGCGGCGGCTTCAAACGGGAGGCGACGCCCGTGAAAAACGAAGCGACCTTCGCGAGCTGCGAGGGGCCGCCAGGCGAGTGTTTATCCTCGCCGACTTGCCGAAGTTTATCTCCAGCTTCGTCCACGCTACTGCACCTCTACACGACGCGAGCATCAATGCGCGCTTTGATGGGTGCTAAGCCGTGAGATTTAAGAGAGCCTGAAACAACAAGGTAAATTGACCGGAAACCAGACAATCTCCGTAACGTACTAAGTCTATATGCTTAAAGCATCGCAATCTCTTCGTCTGAAAGTTGCCGCGCGGCTTCAACCGTCATGAGCGGAACTCCGTTGCGTATCGGGAAGGCCAAACCCGCTTTGCGGCTGAATAGTTCCTGTTTTTCCGCACGATAGACCAGCGTGCACTTGGTTAATGGACACACCAGTACCTCGAGCAGCCTCGGATCGAGCTGCGGTCCCGAAGTGGCCCGCGATTTTGGGTCTTCTGCAGTCATTGGATGGTTCCACCCGATCCGCCACTTGCGGCGATCTCCATCTCGGCCAGCGCTACGAGAACTTCGGCTCTCGATTTCAAGTCGCGCGCTTCCAGCAATGCCTGTTTTTCTTCGGCCCCGTATGGTGCCATGATCGAAAGCGCATTCACGAGACTTTCGCTGGACGCTTGCTCGATCGCGACCCAATCCGTATCGAGGCGATTCTGATCGAGATAAGTTCTCAGAACTCGCAGGAGACCTGCGCGATCCACGTCGCTTTCTCCAAGGCCCTCAGTCAGATCCAGTGCGAACCGGTCATAACCGACGCTGGCGACGCGATAGTCGGTCGGAGTCGTGGCCTCGGACATGACGTCGAAACGGCAGATGCCGGTCAGAGAGATCGCAAGTCGCCCGTCGTCGAGTTCCTGATAGGTCGAAACACGGCCTGCGCAGCCGACCGACCGCAATGGGGCCGACTTGCCGTGCGGACTTTCAGCTTCGATCGTGGTGCCTGCCCGGGCCGGCTGGATGATGCCGATGAGCCGTGAACCGGACAGCGTATCGTCGAGCATGGCGAGATATCGCGGCTCGAAGATGTTGAGCGGCAGAGTGGCGCGTGGAAGAAGAATGGTTCCACGCAACGGGAACAGAGGCAGGCTCTGCGGCAAATCCTGCGGTCTCTGATACTGACTGATCCAGCCCAAGTTCGTGACCTTCCGGGGCAAGAGGGCTTACGCGAAAAGTATCGATGACAGCCGCTTGCGGCCCTCGATGGTCGACTCGTCCTTCGGTCCCCAGACCTCGAACAATTGCACGAGCTGCTTTCGCGCGGCTTCGTCGTTCCACGTCCGGTTTCGGCGCACGATCGTCAGCAGGTGTTCGAGCGCCTCGCCCTTATTCCCTGACGCTGCCAGCGCCACGGCGAGGTCATATCGCGCTTGGTGATCGGCAGGGTCTTTTGCGATGCGCTCCTCGAGCGCCGACGTCTCGCCGGATCCCGCCGCTTTGGCCGACAGTTCGAGCGCCGCCTTCACGGCGAGCACGGCAGCGTTCGTCTCTTTGTCCGGTGGGACGAGGGCCAGCATCTGCTGGGCGCGCTCGGTATCGCCCGACTTCACGTAGCAGCGCGCCAATCCGGCCAAGGCGTCTGCATTCCCCTGGTCTTCCTGCAGCACCGCCGAAAAGGCATCCGCAGCACCCTGAAGGTCGCCGGCCTCCAGCGCTTCCTCGGCAGCCGCCAGGATGTCAGCGAGGCCAGGGGCCGCCTCTCCACCCTCGCCATCTCCGAGCAGTCTGTCGATGAACTGCCTCAACATGCTCTCCGGTTGCACGCCGACGAACCCGTCGAGCGGCCGGCCATCACGGAAGGCATAGACCGTCGGCAGCGACTGTACCCGCAGCTGAGCCGCGATCGACGGATGGGCGTCGGTATCGAGTTTGACCAGCCGCACGGTGCCGCCATAGCTCTTGACGACTTTTTCGAGCACGGGCCCCAGCTGTTTGCACGGCCCGCACCAGTTGGCCCAGAAATCGACGAGCACCAGCACGCTGCGCGACGCCTCGATGACGTCCTTCATGAAGTTCGCGGTGGTCGTATCCTTGACGATGTCGGAAGCCGAAACATTCGCCGAACGAATTTCCATGTCGTGCTGATCTCCTTGGACCCTTGGCCGCGGCACCCTTGGAAGGCGCCGGCCGACCCGCATCGTTTCTTCATATGTGGTCGCCCAGGGCCTCAGTCGAGGGTGAGCGTCGCAATTTGCGGGCTGTGACCTGAGGCGCGAATGAACCGCAAAAGGTCCTCCCGTGCAATGCTCGTCGTCGCCGTATTTTCCATGGGATGCAGGTTGATGACGTCGAAAGTCATGAGGGTCTGGTCGATCACCGGCCGGACCCGGTGCGCCACGTCGTTCATCAAGGCAAACGCCGTAACCGAGCCGGGCTTTACGCCAAGAACCTCCAGCAGCAATTCCGCCTTGCCGAAACTCAGCCGTGCCGATCCGAGAACCGGCGGCAGCCGCTTCAGGCTCACCAGCGTGTGGTGGTGGGCGATGATCAGGAAGAGTTGCCCCTTGGCATCCTGCAGGAACAGGTTTTTCGTGTGCGCCCCCTGTATTCTCTCATACAACTCACCGCTTTCCTCGACGGTGAAGACGGGGCGGTGATCGGTGGTTTGGCTCTGAATGCCAAGTTCCGTGAGCCGTTCCATGAGGCGCTGGCGCTGCGGCGGGTTCAAAGTGCGGGCTCGGTGGCTGAACGCTGGATTCCTGTCCGGGTGGTAGTCCGGCCGGGCCGGGCGGGCAACAGCAGTCACGGTAAATCGTTTCCAGTTGACGGGCCGGGAGCGGCCTGTTATCCGCCTGCCTCCACGTTCCGGCCGTCTCGTGTGGGCGGGCGGGGCCGCTCAGAGAAGCGGCTTTCGAATGGATTGCGGGTGTAGCTCAGCGGTAGAGCATCACGTTGCCAACGTGAGGGTCGAGGGTTCGATCCCCTTCGCCCGCTCCATTTGACCCTCTGGAATGATTCAGCTCGTTCGGGCGTTTACGCCGCTGTCGCAGCGCTTTGCTGTTCGGCCATGCGTTGCAGCAGTTCATCGGTCAGTGCGCGCACGGCCGCTCCGACGTGGCCGGGATATTTTGCGAAGTATGACCGGTCCTGGGTGCGGAAACGGGCCGCATCCTGAAGCGATTGGGCGCGGGGAACCACGCCGGAAAAGCATTTGTTCTCGGGGTTCTCCATAAGCCAATTGAAGTACTCGGCTTCCATGGCGGAGGTCACGTCGTACATGTTGACGATCACACCAAGGTTCTCCGCAAACCCCATTTCCGGGTTGAGCGCCTTGAACCGCCTGAAAACATCAAGCCCGCAGACTGAGACGTAATCGGCCTTGGTCGGTGAAATGTGGAAATCCGCCTCGCGCAGCCAGCTTTCCGTCAACACCGAAAGTCCCGGCGGGCAATCGATGAGGACGACGTCGAAAACGCTGCGTACTTCCTGCAGAAGCTGAGAAATCGCGGCCCTCAACCGGCCATGCAATTGCTCCTTCGACACCTCCCGTTCGAAGAGAGTGAGCTGCATATCGCTGGGTACGAGGAAAACGGTCCGCGCATCATCGACGTCGCCGACGTCGCGGATCACCACGCGAGACCAGTCCGGCGTGCCGCCATGCAGCACCCGGCCAACCAGATAGTCGACGAGCGTCAGGCCCTCCGTTTGCATGCCGTGCAAGTTTCCGACCGACGTCAGCATGCTCGATACGCTGGCCTGCGCATCGCTATCGATCACCAGAACGTTCTTGCCGTGATAGCAGGACAATGTCTCGGCAAGCGCCAGCACGAGCGTCGATTTACCGACACCACCCTTGGTATTCATCACCGCAATAGTATTGCGCGGCATCACGCACGAACCCCCAATTCCAAGCGTCCCGGCGAAACAAGCCAGGATGGCCGCGCCTCCCCTTTTTCACATCTGCGCGGGGATTGTGGCAGTCTCGGGGACGGTGAACGGACGCGCCGGGGGATCATTTCAGTTCGCTATCGGTTGATCGGCTGCCATGCCGTGCCGCCGGAACGAACGCGCACTGTGCTCCGCGTCATTCGATAGACGGGCGGCTCGACGATCACACGGGTTTCAGCCGGCCTCAGGATGACCGGCCGCGCAACGAAGCGCGTCACCGGAGGTTCATAAAAGTTCTGCACACCGGCGGGCCGGAGCAGGACCGGCCGAGGAACGTCCGCATAGACCGGCGGCGTGAACACGGCGACCCGCCGCCCCGGATCGACCAATACGTCACGAGCTACGATGCGGGTCACCGGCTGTGTCCTTACCAGACATTTGATCTCGCGGCCGTACCGGTCGCGTTTGTAGATCCACCGCGACCGGCCGGGCCGCACGACGACGGTCTCCTCGACGCGCTCCACGACAGGTGGCGTCATCCGGTAGGCCACCGTTCCTGGTTCGATCATCTCCCGGCGCACGAACGTGCCGTAAACGGGCGCGACCGGCACGCTATGCACGCGTCCCGGCAGCACCACCTCGCGATGCACTTGCGTGCCGATGACCGGCGGAAGATGCACCACGCGCTCCGTCGCTGGCCTCACGACAACCGGCCGCTCGACGGTTTCATAGACGTCGGGCAGGCGAACCCGCTCGTAGCACGCCACGGCGTCGCCGCGGCAGTCGTCCCAGGCCG
The DNA here is from genome assembly GCA_025458125.1 of Hyphomicrobium sp. Lineage (GTDB taxonomy): Bacteria > Pseudomonadota > Alphaproteobacteria > Rhizobiales > Hyphomicrobiaceae > JAGVSR01. The sequence continues at coordinate 44,543 of JALOTA010000001.1, read as the reverse complement.
ACGCAGGTCCGCCCATTGAAACAGCTGCCGCGAAAGCAGACGCTATCGCCGTCGCCCGGAATCCGCCGCCCGCCATCTCGCGCCACTCCACGTGAAACATTGCCGTAGGCTAGAGCAGGGCCACGCCCTCCCGAAGTTCCGCTCGCAATCAAGGTAAAGCGGCGGCCGCCGAGTTAACTCTCGCTTGGGCCTTGCTTTGTGGCGGCCGGCGGCTAAGAGGAAGTAATCTGCATTACACAGAGAGGCTTTGTGCCATGAGCGTTTCTTCGATCGCGCGGCCCAGCCGTTGGCTGGCTCTGGGCTACATATTCGCCATAACGCTTCCGCTGGCTGGTTGTGGCGTCAACAACATCCCCACGTTCGAACAGAACGCCAAGGCCGCCTGGTCGGAGGTCCTGAACACATATAAATCCCGCGCCGATCTGGTCCCCAATCTGGTCGAGACGGTGAAAGGCTTTGCCGAGCAGGAACGCAGCGTTCTGACCGAGGTCGTGGAAGCCCGTGCGAAGGCTACCAGCGTCCAGGTCCCTGCTGATATCCTGACCAATCCGGAAGCCATGAAAAACTTCCAGGATGCCCAAACTCAGCTCGGCGGCGCACTCGGCCGGCTGCTGGCCGTCGTCGAGCGCTATCCCGACATAAAATCCGGTCAGAACTTCTTGGCGCTTCAGAGCCAGCTCGAAGGCATCGAGAACCGGATCCGCATCGCGCGCAGCGACTACATACAGGCCGTGCGCCAGTACAATACCGAGATCACGACGATCCCCGGCCGCTGGTGGCGCGCGTTCGTCTATCCCGACAAGACGGAGATGGCGACCTTCGACATCCCGGCAGAAGACCAGAAGGCCCCCAGGGTCGACTTCGGCACGGGTAAGTAAGTCGGTTCAGACCTCTTCCCGTGAAAAGCGGGAAGAGGGAGCCGCGCTCCCCGCCCCTCGAAGGAGTAACGACCTTTGCGCGCGCTTCTGGCAGTGCTGGCACTCGTTTTTGCGATGCTCGTCAGCGACTTTCGTGTCGCTGAGGCCGCCGACCCCGTGTTCCCAGCACTGACCGGCCGGATTGTCGATGAAGCGAACCTTCTGACACCGGCGGATGAAGCGGAATTGACGGCGGCGCTTCAATCGCTCGAAGAAAAGTCCTCCGACCAGTTGGTCGTGGTCACTCTGAAGTCTTTGCAGGGATTTCCGATCGAGGACTTCGGCGTCAGGTTGGGTCGTCAATGGGGCATCGGGCAGGCCGGCAAGGACAACGGCGTTCTGCTGATCGTTGCCCCCAACGAGCGCAAGGTCCGCATTGAGGTCGGTAGAAGACTTGAGCCGCTTCTCACTGACGCAATGAGCCGCATCATTATTGAAAATGCGATCTTGCCGGGCTTCAGGCGGGGAGATTTCGCGGATGGAATCCGGGCCGGCGTGCGCGATATCAACGATGTCCTGCTGGGCGATGCGGAAGCCGTCAAGCAGCGCGCCCGTGGAATGCATCAGGCGCCTGAAACCGATTGGCTGGCAATCGTGATCATCGTGCTCTGGATCGCCATTGTGGCCTATTCGATCTACCAGCAGAACCAGCAGGCCCGTCAGTTGCCGCCATCCGCCCGTCGCAGACGCAGCCGGCGCTTCGGCAACGACGGTATCATCATCCTGCCAGGTGGCTCGGGCAACTGGAGCGGTGGCTCCGGAGGTGGCTGGTCGGGCGGCGGAGGATCGTTCGGCGGCGGCGGTGCATCCGGCAGTTGGTGATGGAAGGGAGTACGGTGATGGCCTTCATCTCGGATGAAGATAGGCAAAGGATCGCGGAAGCGATCGAAAACGCCGAAAGGAGAACGTCCGGGGAAATCGTTACCGTTCTCACCGCTGAGAGCGCCAGTTATCTCCACGTTCCATTTCTCTGGGCTTCGCTGATTGCGCTGATCGTGCCGTGGCCGTTCATTTATTTCACGTGGTGGCCGGTGCAATGGATCTATCTACTGCAGCTTGGCGTCTTCCTCGCGGTGCTGATGCTGACCCTGCCGCGCCGGATCCGATATGCGCTCGTGCCATCGAGTGTGAAGCGCGACCGTGCCCATCGCCGCGCAGTCGAACAGTTCTTGGTTCAGAACCTTCACTCGACCGCCGGGCGCACGGGCGTCTTGATCTACGTCTCTGTGGCGGAACGCTTCGCCGAGATCATTGCCGACACCGGCATCGATAAAGCCGTCCCGAAAGGCACATGGCAGTCGATCGTCGATAAACTCACCTCGCGGCTGACCGAAGGCCGCTCCGGCGACGGGTTCGTGGAAGCGGTCGATCGGGTCGGCGTGCTGCTGGCAGAACACGTCCCTCCCGGATCGCGCGATCCCAACGAACTGCCCAATCATTTGATCATCATCGATTAGACGGCACCGCAGGCGGCGGCTCGATGACCGAAATGGACGCTCAGGCGCGACCGGCCCACGCAGTAGAACGGGCCCCGCTGCGCGCCCTCGTGTCGTGGACCCTCTACGACTTTGCGACCCAGCCCTATTACACGCTCGTTCTGACGTTCCTGTTCGCTCCTTACTTCGCCAGCCATGTCGTCGGAGACGTCGCGCTCGGGCAGACGATCTGGGGTTATGGTGCCGCCGCAGCCAGTGTTCTCGTTGCAGCTGGCAGCCCCTTCGTCGGAGCGGTTGCCGACGGAACCCGCCGTCGCAAGATCTGGATCGCGCTCTTTTCGCTGCTCCTCGTGGCCGGCCTTGCAACCCTCTGGCTGGCCATTCCGGCTGCCCCGGCAGGTACGATCGCACTCGTCATTTTCGCTTTTGTCGTCGCCACGGCAGCCGCCGAATTCTCCTCGGTCGTTGTCAACAGCATGATGCCAAGCCTGGTTCCGCCGTCCGCTCTCGGCCGCCTGTCCGGAATCGGCTGGGGCGTCGGTTATCTCGGCGGCCTTCTCAGCCTCGCTCTCGTCGCAGGTCTGGTGGTGGCCAATCCGGCTACCGGCAAAACGCTGTTCGGGCTCGTCCCGATCTTCGATCTCGATCCCGGATCGCATCAAGCCGACAGGCTGGTCGGCCCGATTGCGGCCGTCTGGTTCGTCGTGTTCGTTGCGCCATTCTTCATGTTCGTACCCGATGCAAAGCCGGCGGGGCCTTCGACGAGCGAAGTCCGCGCATCTGCGGCGCGCCAACTCTGGAGCACGCTCAAAGAATTGCCACGGCAGCGCGACATGCTGCTGTTTCTGGTGGCTCGGATGATCTACTCCGACGGCCTTTCGGCCATCTTTGCGTTTGGCGGCATTTACGGAACGGCGGTGTTCGGCTGGAGTGCGCTCGAACTCGGTCTGTTCGGAATTATCCTGACGGCGACCGGAATGGCCGGTGCGGTCATCGGTGGTTTTTTCGACGATCGTGCCGGCGCCAGGACCGTAATCCTCGTCTCGCTCGCCTGTCTCCTGATCGGCGCTCTAGGCATTCTATCGGTGACGAAATCGACGATCCTTTTCTCGATCGATGTCGCGCCGAAGGAACCTGGGTCGTCACCGTTCTCGTCCACCGGCGAACAGGTCTTCCTGGCCTTCGCAATCGTGGTGGGTCTCGCCGCCGCCCCGGTACAGGCGGCAAGCCGTTCGCTTCTGGCTCGCCTCGCGCCGCCCGATCAGATTGCCCGCTATTTCGGCCTTTTCGCATTTTCCGGGAAGGTCACCGCGTTTCTCGCCCCCTTCATCGTCGCGACGGTCACCCTCCTGTCGGGCAGCCAGCGGCTCGGCATGGCCACGATCGCGCTTTTCCTGATCGCCGGCATTCTCCTGATGCTGCCCGTCCGCGAGCCGCGACAGCGTTGAAGGAAAAAGCAAAATCCTTTGTGGGATAAGCGGGTAACGGCGCCACATGCGCCTTCCCTGCGCCTTGACAGCCATGTGACGCCGCGCGCATCGTCCGGCGCAATCTTGATTACTGGGGGGCGCTGGTCTGACTGAGCCCCGGTTCGCAGCGAGGCTTGAAGAAGTGGACACGACGAACGAGCGTCCGGCACCGACCATCGTCCGCACTTACCTGAAGTTCGAGACGCCCATCGCAGAACTCGAGCGCAAGGTGCAGGAATTGCGCGCGCTCGAAGGTTCGGACACGGCGGTCAACATCGCCGACGAAATCAAGAAGCTCGAACAGAAGGCGCACGCGGCGCTTGCCGAAACCTATGCCAAGCTCACGCCCTGGCAGAAGACGGAAGTTGCCCGCCACCCCGAGCGCCCGCATTGCCTGGACTATGTGGCCGATCTCATCAACGATTTCACGCCCCTCGCCGGCGACCGCTACTTCGGCGAGGATGAAGCCATCGTCGGTGGCCTCGGCACATTTCGCGGGCGATCTGTCATGGTCATTGGCCATGAAAAAGGGTCGGATACGGAAAGCCGCCTGCGTCACAACTTCGGCATGGCCAAGCCAGAGGGCTACAGGAAGGCGGTCCGCCTGATGGACATGGCGGAACGTTTCCAGATCCCTGTTGTTTCGCTGTGTGACACGGCCGGCGCCTATCCGGGCGTTGACGCCGAACAGCGCGGACAGGCGGAAGCCATTGCCCGGTCCACCGACAAGTGTCTCGCCATCGGGGTTCCGCTGATTGCGGTCATCATCGGCGAAGGCGGCTCGGGCGGGGCCGTCGCGATCGCCACCGCGAACCGTATTCTGATGCTGGAGCATTCGATCTATACCGTCGCGTCGCCCGAGGCTGCCGCCTCGATCCTCTGGCGCGACAGCTCCAAGGCCATCGATGCGGCGACCAGCATGAAAATCACGGCGCAGGATCTCGAAGCCCTCGGGGTCATCGACACGGTTGTGAGAGAGCCCGTAGGCGGGGCACACCGCGACCGCCCGCTGATGATGAAGCGGGTCGGCGACGCTCTGGCCAAAGCCCTGGCGGAATTCGATGGTAAGAGTCCCTCGGAAATCCGCCGCCAGCGTCAGGACCGGTTCCTGGAGATCGGCCGCTCACTGTGAAACGGCGGTCAGCCGCCCAATCGAGCAACAATTATAATCCAACCCGTTGTTAAAGCTTGTTTCTCACGCCTCATCCACGCCGCATTCCCATCGCCTGATGCGCTGGTGTAGGCGGCGGGAAAACGGCTTGCGCGGATAAACACGCTTTCCGTTAGGGACTTATTTACCTTCCTGGACGGATGGTGATTCGGTTCCCGGACCGGGATATCGGTGTGGCCAAGAAGGCCGAACAAGGTGGGGATGTGAGGCAAGGAAACTTGCTCAGATCAGGGCTCATGGCTGCGGCATTGCTGCTCGCGGGTTGCGGCAGCGCGCCTGAGCTGATCCCCGCCGAACAGCCGCTTCCGAAGGAGACCCTGGACCTGATCGGCAAGAAGGGCATGCAGGCCGGCATGCCGATCTATGTCCGTGTGTTCAAGGAAGAATCCGAACTGGAAGTGTGGAAGGCGCGCGAAGACGGACGCTACTATCACTTCAAGACCTACCCGATCTGCAACTGGTCGGGTGAACTCGGGCCGAAACTGAAGATCGGCGACAAGCAGGCCCCGGAGGGGTTCTATGCGGTGGCGCCCAAACAGATGAAGCCCGACTCCGACTATCACGTGGCCTTCAACCTCGGCTTTCCGAACGCATACGACCGCGCCAACGATCGCACCGGCGAATTCCTGATGATCCATGGCAAGTGCAAATCGGCGGGCTGCTATGCCATGACCGATGCACTCGCCGAAGAGATCTATGCCCTCGCCCGCGAAGCTTTCAAGAACGGCCAACCCGCGTTCGCCGTCCATGCATTTCCGTTCCGCATGACCAATGAAAAGCTCGCGCGCTTCAAGGGCAACAAGAACTATGCATTCTGGGCGATGATCAAGCCCGGCTATGACTATTTCGAAGCCTACCGTGTGCCGCCGACAGTCGCCGTCTGCGAGCGCAGATACGTTGTCGGCGTCTCGTTGCCGGCAACCGGATCCATCGATCCGGAGGGTCCGTGTCCGCGCTTCCAGAAGCAGCAACTGGCGCCCTTCGTTCCGAACCTTCTCGATCAGCAGATCGCCGCTCAGCAGGGCACGATCGTTCCTGGTCAAAAAGCCCGCGAAACAACCGCGCTCGCATGGTCCGACGGGGAAGCGCCCGCTCCCAAGCCCGTCAAGGCTTCGACGGCCGGCGCAACGGGTGCCATAAAGGAAGCGCCGCCCGCCGCAACCACGATGCCAGCGGCTTCGCATCTGGCGGCGGACCCGCAACCCGTAAAGCGGACATCCAGGAAAAAGCCCTACGAGGTTCCGACCGCGCTTGGTTTGAATGCGCCGTGACCGGCGCTATCTCTTTATCGTAACGTCTCAGCGTGCGCAGGAGTGGCAGCGTGGCTGAAGCCGAAATGGCAAAGCGGCGGCGACGGAGTCTGTCGGCTCTCATCCTATTGGCTGTTCCCGTCGTGGCGGCAGGGATATTCTTCGCGCTGCCGCCGCCGATCCGTGACGGGTACATGATCGCGCTTCAGCGCCACTACCGCGTCGGACTTGCATCCTCAGGGCAACCTATGCCCGGCACGCCGGATCTGGAACGGCTGCCCGAGCGCCTGCAGGCAAAAGGCGTCGCGCTGGGAAATCCGATCATGATGCGGATTTTCAAGCGCGAGTTTGAACTCGAGCTCTTCATGCTGAAGGATGGACGCTATGAGCTCTTCGCCGTCTATCCGATCTGCAAGTGGTCGGGCCGGCTCGGACCGAAACTATTGACCGGCGACCGGCAGTCGCCGGAGGGCTTCTATTCTGTGGATCGAACGGCCCTCAATCCCAATAGCCGCTGGCATCGTTCCTTCAATCTGGGCTTCCCGAACGCTTATGATCGTGCTCTCGGACGAAGTGGCTCTTTTCTGATGGTGCACGGCGGCTGCGGTTCGATCGGCTGTTACGCCATGACCAATGCCGTCATCGACGAAATGTGGACGATCGTCACGCGCGCGTTCGATGCCGGACAGAAGCGGTTTCAGGTCCAGGTCTACCCGTTTCGCATGACGGAGCAGAACTTGCGCGGGTACCGGAATGAGCGCTGGGCACCGTTCTGGGCTGATCTCAGGGCCGGCTACGATCTTTTCGAAAAGGACAGGCTGCCCCCGGCGGTCGGCGTCTGTGGCGATCGTTACGCTTTTGTGGCAGGCGCCTCCACGCGTGACATTACCGGACCCGTCTCGACTGCGTGTCCCAACCCCAGCTCCGCCGCTGCGTCGAGGTAAGGCGATAAGGAACGGCAAGGGAGCAACTGTGACCTGAGAAGTGAGCTGTGGCGGTTGCCAGCAGCGCCCCCGATTGTCTAGGTTAGCCCCTGGAGTTGAAACTCGACGTCTGGTGAGAAGTCCGTTGCCTTTCACTCGCAAACTCAGCCGCTGGGTCTTGATTTCAGGAATCGCTCTCGGCGTCGCGGTCGCGGCTTCCCGTGCCGAGGCCCTTTCCATCGAATTGAAGGACGCGGCGCCGGACCGGGTGGAGCGCCAGCGTGCGGCTGCCACCGGCCGCCTGCCGCTGCCGGGAACTCCGGATGTCGCCAAAACCGCCGAGCGGCTTGCCGAGAAGGGCTTCGCCAACGGCGCTCAGATGTTTATCCGCATTTTCAAATCGGAGTCGGAGCTCGAAGTCTGGCTGGAGAAGAATGGCCGCTTCGAACACTTCGCCACCTACCCGATCTGCCATTGGTCGGGAACGCTGGGCCCCAAGCAGCGCGAGGGTGACAAGCAGACACCTGAGGGCTTCTACACCATTACCTCGCGACAGTTGCATCATGTCGGCCGCTGGCCCCGCTCGTTGAATCTTGGTTTCCCGAACGCATTCGACCAGGCGATGGGCCGCTCCGGATCCTACATCCTCGTCCATGGTGGCTGCTCTTCCGTAGGCTGTTTTGCCATGACCAATCCGGTCATTGGAGAGATTTACGATCTCGCGGCTGCGGCTCTGCGCGGTGGACAGCGCCATATCCCGGCGCACGTCTTTCCTTTTCGGATGACCGGGGACAATCTTGCCAAACACGCGACCAGTGAGTGGGCGGGTTTCTGGTCCAATCTGAAAGAAGGCTACGACAGTTTCGAGAAAACGCGGCAGCCACCGCGAGTCAGTGTCTGTTCCAACCGCTACAACATCGAGCAAGCAAGCCCGTGGGAGGTGGGCGCCGAAAACCCTTTAGCCGTGTGCGGCGCGACGGCCGCCGCCCTTCGCTCATTGGCCCCGTCCGCTCAGCTTGTCCCGATCGCAAATCCGATCCCGCAACCGTCACCGCCGGGGCAGGAGCCATCGATCCTGTCACAACCGGAAGCATTGGAACAGACCGCGCGAGTTCCAGCGGAGATGTTCGAACTGTTGCCCAACCTGAAGCCGGTTCCGGCTCGGGCATCGGTTCGCCCGCGATTGGCGGGACAGCCGCCGTGCAATTTGGCGAGACCCAGTTGCCGGAAATTCGTCGCGCTGAGGACCGGTAGGCCCGCGAAGGTGGCCGACGTTCGTTTGCGCAAGTCTCCCCAGATCCGCCCGAGGTAATTCCGCATGAGCTAGTGCTTGCGGGTCGGCGTCTGCATGCCATAGAACCCAGAACGCGGAATTTCTATCCTGGGGATCTTTGTGATGGTGGAGAACGAAAAGCCGGCGCGGACTGCCCCGGCTACGAAGGCCGAACAGTTTCTAGAAAATGCGATCTTTGCCAGCCGCTGGCTGCTCGCACCATTCTATCTCGGCCTCGCACTGTCGATCGTCGTCGTGCTTTTCACGTTCATGGCCGAGTTCTTCCACCTCGCCACCCATGCATTCACGGCGACCGAGTCGGATGTCATCCTGGGTGTCCTGGCGTTGGTTGATCTGGCGCTGATGGGTTCCCTGCTCATCATCGTGATCTTCTCCGGGTACGAAAACTTTGTCTCGAAGATCGATCACAGCGGTCACCGCGATTGGCCGGAGTGGATGGGGACGATAGATTTCAGCGCACTCAAGCTGAAGCTGCTATCGTCCATCGTGGCGATTTCCGCGATCCACCTGTTGAAGTCGTTCATGGCGTTGAAGACCATCACGCCGGAGATGGAAAAGTCCCTCTTCTGGCTTGTGATCATTCACCTTGTCTTTGTCGTTTCGAGCGTTCTCCTCGCTCTATCCGACCGTATTGCTGGAAAACACGGGGCCAAATAAGCCGAAGATGAGCGTCCGAGAGTCGGCTCGAAAGCTGCAATCCAAACTGCTGCGGCTGCGCAAATCGCTGACCGCAAAAGTGCATGCGGCCGCCGGCGATAGCAACCTGAGCGGTCGCAGGCTTCCCGATCTCGCCGCTTCGGGCGATCGCGCCCAGACGCTCGGCATCGTGTGCATCGTCAAGAACGAGCGCGAGTACATCGGCGAATGGCTGCAGTTCCACATCCTGCAAGGGGCGACCGACGTCATCATCTATGACAACGGTTCGACCGACGACACGGTCGAAGTGGCCCGTAAATACTCTGCCGGAGCGAACTGCACGATTATCCCGTGGCGGACATTCCTCATCGCCGATGAACATGTCTTCAGCATCCAGGCGCTCGCTTACGCTCATGCGCTGTGCAATTTCGGGCCAAGACTTTGGCGCATGGCGTTTATCGATGTGGACGAATTCCTGTTTTCGCCGGCCGGAAAAAAGCTGCCCGATGTTCTCGCGGAGCTATCGCACCTTCCGTCAGTCGCGGTGCCTTGGACAAACTTCGGCCCCAGCGGTCACGCCAAGCGACCCAGCGGCCTCGTCATCGAAAATTACAACGAATGTGCGCCGCACCCCCTACTCGCGTCGCAGCGTTCGCTCCTGCGTTACAAGTCGATCGCCGATCCCCTTGAGGTCTCGGCCATGGGTTCGCACCTTTTCCCGCTGCGAACGCAAGGCATGATCGCGTTCAACGAAAACGGTATCGCGACCGCTCATCACAACGTCACGGAACCGGCCTTCGTCGTGAGTGAGAAGCTGCGCCTCAACCACTACTTCACGCGGTCACTTGAGGAGATCGAAACACGCATCGCCAAGGGGCGCGTGAGCCAGAACGGGAAGCTGAACGAGAACTATATAGAGCGCCGGCTGAAATCCTATGAACTGCGGACCGCCCGCGACGAGACTATTCTGCGCTTCGTCCCGGAATTGAAGCAGCGCATGGCGCGGCTCGGAGGTGCCCCATGACGCTGCTTGGCGAGGCCCGGGTCTATCTATGGTACAAATTGCGCCGGAGATCGCGCAACGCGCGCAAGCGCGCCGCGCAGGCGCGGTTCGAGGCAGCGCTCGCGGCTCTCAAGCCCGGGGATATTTGCATCGATTGCGGCGCGAACATCGGCACGATGACACTGCAAATGGCCCAAAGCGGCGCGGTCGTACACGCATTCGAACCCGATCCCGACGCCTTCGCTGCCCTGCAGTCGAACGTTGCTGGATCGGAGTCCGTCATCCTGCACAACGCCGCCGTCGGCACGGGAAACGAGCCGCTCAAGCTCTTCAGGGGGGCTCGCTGCGCCGATGGCGGAGCGGTTTCAATGGGCTCATCAACGGTCGCCGGCAAGAAGAACGTCACCGGTGAATTCGTACACGTCGATCAGGTCGATCTTGCAGATTTTGTCACGCTCCTCGGTCGCAACGTGGCGATCCTGAAGATCGATATCGAGGGCGCGGAGGTCGCGATGCTCAATCACCTGCTGGACATGAATCTCGTCGACCGGTTTCAATCGATTTTCGTGGAGACCCACGAGAAACAGATCCCGGCGCTGCGCGAGGCGACGATGAAACTCGTCCGCCGGTGCCAGCCCTACCCGCACGTCGTACTCGACTGGTGGTGAGCGACGTCGTCACTATAACTTTCACACGTCCCGGCGAGATACGATGAAAGGGCTCAGCCCCATGCCTTGGTCACAGGTTTTCTCTTCTTCAATTTGGAAATTTGGTCGGCATGGAACCGCAGCTCAGCTGGTGGACAATCAAATTACCCATTGGACATACGAACGCGCCATCGCCGCCTGTTTGCGGCGGGATGGCCTGCTTTCGATTGCCGTAGTTGGTGCAAACGACGGAAAATTTGGCGATCCACTTTATCCGATTTTGACAGCTGATAACCAAATTCGCTTGCGTACCAAGGTTCTGTTGATCGAGCCGCAGCCACCCCTGATCCCAATTCTCGAACAAAACTACGCATTCCATCCCAATGCGGTCGTAAAGAACTGCGCGATAGGTTCGCAGAACAAATTGAAACTGTATGCGATCAAAGAGGAATACTGGCCTCGGGTCCAGCCATCGTATGCATCCGGATGGCCTCCATACCGTGCGCCTACCGGTGTAACGTCCAGCAATAAGCAGCACGTGGTGAGTTGGCTTGAAAGGCATCTTCCAGGAGTTCCGCCCGAAAGTTGTCTGGATAGTTTTGAAGTAGATACCTTCGTCTTGCCGCAACTGTTGGAGACCGTGGGGTGGCCTGCCCAAATTGATGTCTTGCAGATCGACGCAGAAGGCAATGACGATGCGGTGATTGACGCGTGCCGGATCTCTGAGACGCAGCCGGCCCTGATCTTGTACGAGCAGAAGCACCTGTCACCGGAAAAGGCCCTGACGGTTGCCGGCCACCTTACAGGATTAGGCTATTTCCTGGTCCCGAAGGGCAAGGATGTTCTTGCTATGCGCGTAGGGCCCTCGTCGATATCCGGTCACCCCTGACGATCAACTCAGGGGTAGACTTTTCGGACCCATTCCATTTTCCGGGATGAATCCAGCCAAGGTTTGTTGTTGGCGCCGGGGAAAATGATCATCCGCAAATTCGGCGGCATCTTCTTGTGAGCTTTGACGTACCGGTCTACTTCCCCCTTATACCAGAAACCATCCTCTTGACCGACAGTACCTATGCTGCCCTTTGCGGCCAGCTGAATCCATGCCTGGTCGCTGCCCATAAGATGGTGCTCTGCGATTTGAGCCACGGCTTGCCCTGGATTGAAATCTAACCAGAGATCGGTTGATCGCGGGTGGGAGATGATCATGAAACTGCTGTTGAACCGCGACCGGCGCCTCCCGGCAATCCGCAGAAACCTCAAGGCCAGCTGGGGAGAAACCATCAAGCATTTCAGGAGCAGTGCCAGATCGAGCGATTTTGGATATTTTCCTCCATTGATATTCTCAATGGCTGCAACGGCATCCGAGTCCTTCCCGGCCATGATCAGCAGATCGGACTTGTTTCGGCGATATACTGTCGTCAAATCACCAAGAATGGCGACGTCCAGATCGCAGAAAATGAAGTCCCTTCCGATGTCATCCCGAAGTGAACGGGAGTGGAGAAACAGCTTGGCAAATTGATGCCCGTGCTGTCCGATGAGAGTCTTGACTGCATCGGGGAGTGGGATAGCCCTGATGAAAGTCGACAAGCCGGCGGCGTCATCCGTGATGCAGAAAAGCTCAAAGGGCTCAGCCTGAGTATTGGCCAGCATGGCATGGATGTTATTGACGTGCTCGGCGGAGAACGACTTGCCCGGGCTCGAGTTCGTTCCGCGGCTCCACTTCATCACAACGAAAGGTACGATGGCATCCGAGTTCATGTCTGATTTTTCTGGTCACCAAAAGGGCAGATGGTGTGCTGAGCCCGCTATGGGACTCCAATTCCGATGCCTATCAAGAATGTTATCCATTCACGTACGATTTCTCTGCGGAGTAATGGAAACTGCAGGCGCGGCCTGCAAGTCAAGAGTGTCCACTATCGCTCGGCATCCTTCGGTCAAGCGCCTAACGGATCAGCTCTGCCATGGTCAGTCGCGATTCATCCCAATGGCATGCGTGGACGACGGCTTTGCATCGCTCCATAGGTTCCCTGCGACCTCGACCGTGCGTATGGATCGCTTTGCGTCAGCTGCTCGGGGGGCTGACCGGGTTCAAGTGATCGGATGTCCGCGCTTGTCGTGACGGCGCGACTGGAACGCCCCGGCCGAGCTGTCGGGCAATATCACGATAACCCACACGTCCTATCACACGGACGATCGGTATACGTACAATTATCGGCCTGCAGTAGTCGACGGTCCTTCGCATGGACCAAGAAGGACGGCAAAGCCAAGTTAGAACAAGGTGTTACCGTCCATCGGCGATTAAACAGAAGAACCCTGCAGAAAACGGATCAGTCCAGTTTCCCGTGGCACTGCTTGTACTTCTTGCCGGAGCCGCAGGGGCACAGGGCGTTGCGCGAGACTTTGCCCCACGTCGCAGGAGAAGAGGCGTCGAAATCCGCGTCGCTCCGGCGCGTCTGCAAGGGCATCCGCTTGGGTAGAGCTTCGGCCGGCGCACCGCGTCCCCGAGCGGCGATGGCGCGATCGGCCATGCGCAATTCTTCACGCAGTTCGACTGGCATCTCGGCGAACTCGTCGCGCCCCGTCGTGGCATCGATATGGTGCGCTTCCATGGGCGGCAATTCGACCGGCTGCAGCATGGGCTGCTGGTCGGCCGGTACCAGAGCCACGTTCATCAGCTGCCCTGTCACCGCCTCGCGCAGCCGCGCCAGAAGTGACTCGAACAGCGTGAACGCTTCGCTCTTGTATTCGTTCAGCGGGTCGCGCTGACCGTAGGCGCGGAACCCGATCACCTGCCGCAGATGCTCCAGCGAGACGATATGTTCGCGCCAGAGCCCGTCGAGCGTACGCAAGAGGACTTCCTTCTCGATCTGACGATAGAGCTCCGTCCCGAGTTCCGCCTCCTTCTCCGCCGCGCGCTTGTCGACGGCCTCCAGAAGCCGCTCCTGGATCTCTTGATCGGCGATTCCTTCCTCTGCCGCCCACTCCGTGACCGGAAGTTCCAGATCGAAGATGCTGGTGACAGCGGCAGACAGTGTCTTGGTGTCCCACTGCTCGGCGTAGGCTTTCTCCGGGATGTATTTCGAGACGAGGTCCTGCACGACCTGATGGCGCAGCTCCTTCACCGTCGCAGAAACATCGTCTTCCGCCATGATGTCGATACGCTGGTCAAAGATGACCTTGCGCTGATCGTTCATCACGTCATCGTATTTCAGGATCTGCTTGCGAATGTCGAAGTTGCGCGCTTCAACTTTCTTCTGCGCCATCTCCAGTGACTTGTTCATCCACGGGTGCGTGATGGCCTCGCCTTCCTGCAAACCGAGCGTCTTCAGGATGCTGTCCATCTTGTCGGACCCGAAAATACGCATCAGGTCGTCGTCGAGAGCGAGATAGAATTTCGAGCGCCCCGGGTCGCCCTGTCGGCCCGAACGGCCGCGAAGCTGATTATCGATGCGCCTGCTCTCGTGCCGCTCGGTGCCGATGACGAACAGTCCGCCGGCGTCGAGCGCGACCCTCTTCTTTTCGGAGACGTCCGCGCCGATCTTCTCCCGCTGCGCCGCGATTGCGTCTTCGGCCGGCTCTTTACCGGCATCCTTCTCGGCCTTCACCCAGTCACGCAGCCGGTAATCCACGTTACCGCCGAGCTGGATGTCCGTGCCGCGGCCGGCCATGTTCGTTGCAATCGTAACGGCGCCGGGAACGCCGGCCTGCGCGACGATCGAGGCTTCCTGCTCGTGAAACCGGGCGTTCAGAACCTGATGCGGAATGGGATCGCCTGATTTGGCCTTCGCCGCCTCGTCGGAGAGATAGTTGCCGATATCCTCGAAGTAGGCCTTCACATCGGATTCTTTGGCGCTCGTAAAGCGCTGTGCCTGCTCCTTGAGACGCTTGCCGAGGTCGGCGATGTACTTCTTGTCCTTGAGCAGACCCGAAAGCTGTTCCGATTTCTCGATCGAGGTCGTGCCTACGAGGCAAGGCTGCTGCCGGCGGTGCGAATCTGCGATCGTCGCGACGATGGCATCCAGCTTCTCTTTCTGCGTGCGATAGATTTCGTCATCCTCATCGACGCGCGAAACAGGAAGGTTCGTAGGAATTTCGATGACGTCGAGCCCGTAGATGTCGGCGAATTCCTGCGCTTCGGTCGAGGCCGTGCCGGTCATGCCGGCCAGCTTGTCGTAAAGACGGAAATAGTTCTGGAAGGTGATCGACGCCAGCGTCTGGTTCTCCGGCTGGATTTCCACCCGCTCTTTTGCTTCCAGCGCCTGATGCAGTCCTTCCGAATAACGGCGGCCGGGCATCATGCGTCCGGTGAATTCATCGATGATGATGACTTCGCCGCCCTTGACGATGTAGTCCTTGTCGCGCTGGAACAGCTTGTGAGCCTTGAGAGCCTGGTTCACGTGGTGGACGATCGTAACGTTTTCCACGTCGTAGAGTGAGCCTTCGCGCAGAAGACCTGCTTCCGAAAGCAACTGCTCCATGCGCTCGTTACCGCTCTCGGTCAGCGAAACCTGGCGCTGCTTTTCGTCGAGTTCGAAATCTTCTGCGACAAGCTTTGGGATCAGGGCATCGACGGCATTATAGAGTTCAGCCTTGTCGTCGAGCGGACCGGAAATGATGAGCGGCGTGCGGGCCTCGTCGACCAGAATGCTATCGACCTCGTCGACGATCGCGAACGCATGGCCGCGCTGAACCATGTCGTCCTTGCGCATCTTCATATTGTCGCGGAGATAGTCGAAGCCGAGTTCATTGTTCGTCGCATATGTGACGTCGGCGTCGTATGCGGCCTTCCGCTGCGCATCGTCGAGACCATGCACGATGACGCCGACGTCGAGCCCCAGAAAACGATAGACCTGTCCCATCCATTCGGCGTCGCGGCGGGCGAGATAGTCGTTGACAGTCACGACATGCACGCCATCGCCGGCAATGGCATTGAGATAGACGGGCGCCGTGGCGACGAGCGTCTTGCCTTCGCCGGTCTTCATTTCGGAAATATTTCCGTCGTGAAGCACCATGCCGCCGATCAGCTGCACGTCGAAATGGCGCTGTCCGAGCGCGCGCTTCGCGGCCTCGCGAACCGTGGCGAAAGCAGGAACCAGAAGGTCGTCGAGAGACGCACCGTTTTTGTACTGCTCTCGGAACATGTCGGTTCGCGCGCGGAGCTCCTCGTCGCTGAGTTTGACGAGTTCTGGTTCGAGCGCGTTGATCTCCTGCACACGGCTTCGGTACCCCTTGACCTTGCGATCGTTGGACGTGCCGAAAATCTTCGCGGCAAATGAGCTGATGGACAGCATGAAGTCTATGTCCTCAAGAAGTCTGAGCGTTGCGCTCTCCGGAAAGTAACGGGCAACCGGCGCACTTCACCCGCACCGGGCAAAGAGCCGACGATCACAATCTGATACGTCGTGCGGAGACAGCTCGGGCGGGAGAGCGGGCGCGAGCACGTCTCTCCAGTTCACCGGCGAGACATAAGGAGCGCCCCTATTAATTGTCAACGCGCCACGGGACCCCATGTGCGAACATTGTCCGAGCCGGTTTTCCGTCTCATCTCTAAAACTTAACTTGGCACTCGTTAGCCTCCGGGCTATCCAGGCGCCGTTATTCGTCAGGCGCGGCGGCCGCCGCGCCCCGTTGTCGTGCGGTGATCGTTGATTTCGCGCTGAGAAGGACAATCCAGGTGAAGGTTTCTCAAGTATTTCATGCGGTTGCAGTTAGCCTCGTTGTCTTTGGCGCTGCTACTGTCGCCGCACGGGCAGACGATAAGATCGTTGCGACCGTCAATGGCCACGCGATTTCGGAAGCGGATCTGGCGCTCGCTGAAGCGGAGATCGGCAACGAACTCGGAAACCTTCCCGAGAGTACCCGCCGCCGCGTCCTGGTCGAATTCATGATCGAAAACCAGCTGTTCGCGGAAGCTGCCGAAGCTGAGAAACTCGGGACTGGCCCGGACTTCGAGAAGCGCATGGCCTTCTGGCGCCAACGGGCTCTGCGCGACGCCTACTTTGAGAAGACCGTCAAATCGTCGATCGGAGTGGAAGCCGCTCGCGCGATCTACGAAGACAAGGTCAAGCAGTTGAAGCCTGAAGAAGAAATTCAGGCCCGCCATATTCTTGTGGGAAGCGAGGATGAGGCCAAGAAGCTGATCGTGCGCATCGAGGCGGGCGAAGACTTCGCGCAGCTGGCCAAGGAAAATTCGGGTGATGCGGGTTCCAAGACCCAGGGTGGAATGCTCGGCTATTTTGGTCGAGGCCAGATGGTGCCGCAATTCGAGGAAGCCGCTTTCATTTTGCAGGTCGGACAGGTCTCCAAGCCTGTTCAGAGCCAATTCGGCTGGCACGTCATAAAGGTCGAAGATCGCCGGCAGAAGCCCCCGCCGTCGTTTGACGAGGTGAAGGATCGCCTCATCGGATCAATGGTCCAATCCAAGGCGCAAAATATTGCGACGGAGCTGCGCGGCAAGGCGAAGATCGACTATGTCGATCCCGAGATCAAGAAAATGGCCGAAGAAGACGCCAAGAAGCAGGCGGAAGCGCAGGCTGCAATGAAGAAACAGATCGAAGATGCCGCCGCAGCGGCTGCGGGCAAGGCCGCTACGGAAGCCCCGAAATAAAGGTTTTCAGGACAAGCCTTGCTGAATCTTGATTAGGCCGCTTGCATACAAGCGGCCTGATTGCTTTCTAGAAGTGCGCTCGTTCCATTTGGAAGGGGCTGTCGAACTGGTCTTCATTTCCCGGTGCCCCATGGCGAAAGTCGCGAAAGAATCTCCCTTTGCTCCGGCCAGGCTGCCGGTACTGCCACCGATTCAGGGTGTCCGGTTTGCGACCGCTGAAGCCGGTATCCGCTATAGTAACCGCACGGATCTTCTGGTCGCGGTGATGGATGAAGGTACGGCTGCTGCCGGTGTTCTCACCCAGTCGAAAACATGTTCCGCGCCCGTCCTGTGGTGCCGCAGAAGCCTGAAGCACGGCATGGCGCGCGTTCTGGTCGTCAATTCCGGCAACGCGAATGCTTTCACTGGAATGAAGGGCCGCGCCGCGGTCGAGGCGACGGCGGAAGCCGCTGCCGCCGCCGTCGGCTGCAAGGACAGGGACATTTATATTGCCTCGACCGGCGTGATCGGAGAACCGCTCGACGCCGCGAAATTCACGGATCTGCTGGGCGATCTGGCGGCCAAGGCTGTTCCCGACGCGTTTGAGCCAGCCGCCCGGGCGATCATGACGACCGACACCTATCCCAAACTTGCAACGCGCACCGCCCGGATTGGGGATACGGACGTGACCATCAACGGCTTCTGCAAGGGTGCTGGGATGATCGCCCCCGACATGGCAACCATGCTCTGCTTTATCTTCACCGATGCTGCAATCTCGGCCGGAGCGCTTCAAGACCTGCTCGATGAGCACGTCAAGACGACTTTCAATTCCATGACGATCGACGGCGACACTTCGACGTCCGATACATGTCTTATCTTCGCGACAGGTGCCGCCGAGACCCGCGGGCAGAAGCCGGTCACCAAGGCCAAATCGAAAAGGCTGAAGGACTTCAGCGATGCACTGTGTGATCTCATGCGCGACCTCGCCATCCAGGTGGCGAAGGACGGAGAGGGCATCTCCAAGTTTGTGACGTTTACGGTCGATGGCGCGGAATCTGAGGCTGCCGCCCGCAAGATCGCTCTCTCCTGTGCCAATTCCCCCATCTTGAAAACCGCGATCGCCGGTGAAGACCCGAACTGGGGTCGCGTCGTCATGGCGGTCGGCAAGTCGGGCGAAGCGGCGGACCGCGATCAACTGGCGATCTGGTTCGGCGATCACTGCGTGGCCCGAAACGGCGAGCGGGCCGAGGAATACGAGGAAACCGCTGTCGCCAAGTACATGAAGAACAGCGAAATCACGATCCGCATCGATGCTGGCGTCGGCGACAAGAGTGCGACCGTGTGGACCTGCGACCTGACCCACGACTACGTCTCGATCAACGCTGATTATCGCAGCTAGAAGGCACGCCATGGACCACGCCTTCTGGCTCGATCGTTGGGAACAAGCCGACACCGGATTCCATCAGGCGGTCGCGCACGATTTTCTGCTGCGCCACTGGCCGGCTCTCGGTGTGCCCCACGGGGCGCCGGTTCTGGTGCCGCTCTGCGGCAAGAGCAACGACATGGTCTGGCTCGCCGATCAGGGCCATACGATCATCGGGACGGAACTGGCTGCTCTGGCGGTGGACCAGTTTTTTGCCGAACGCACCCGCGCCCCGGCGGCGGTCGTGGAAGGAGCGTTTACAGTCAATCGCGCGGGTCCGTTCGAGCTGTGGTGCGGCGATCATCTTGCGCTCGACCCCGCCGTCACCCGCCGCATCGGCGGTGTATTTGACCGCGCCGCGCTGGTCGCGATGCCGCGCGTGATGCAGCAGGCCTACGCGGAGAAGCTTGCAGAACTCACGCCCGCCGACGTGCCCGTGTTACTGGTCACACTCGATTACGATCCTTCGGAGATGGACGGGCCACCATTTCCCATTCCTGCGGATAGGGTCGAGGAGTTATTCGGATCGGGATTCCGCATCGCACTGCTCGAAAAGCGGGACGGACTGGCGTCGAGTGCAAATCTTAGAAAACGGGGGCTGACCGCGCTCAGCGAAACGGCGTGGAAGCTGGTGCGCCGTTGATGGTAGATGCCCCGCCGGACCGGCCCGTTCTCATCGTCGTGGCCGCTGCGCTGATCGACGTAGACAACCGTGTCCTCATTTCCGAGCGGCCGCAGGGAAAGTCACTCGCCGGCCTGTGGGAGTTTCCAGGCGGCAAACTTGCGCCGGGTGAAACGCCGGAGGAAGCGCTGGTGCGCGAACTCAAGGAAGAACTCGACATCGAAGTCTGCCTCACCTGCCTCGCGCCGTTCACCTTCGCGAGCCACACCTACGAGGCGTTTCATCTGATGATGCCGTTGTACCTGTGCCGCAACTGGGACGGCGACATTTCTCCGCGCGAAGGCCAGCGCGTGAAATGGGTACGGGCGTCGAGGCTGGCAGACTACCCGATGCCGCCGGCCGACCTCCCTTTGATCCCCTTCCTGCGCGACCTGCTGGGCTGAGGCGGCGGCAGGGTTCGCAGTTGACCGCATGAGGCTGGCTCGGCGCCTTTTTTCTGCCCCCGCGACTCGCCGCTCAGCGGGGCCGCGCGGCGACCATGAACCAGCTTGGGCCGGAGGCGGTTCCCGTCCAGACGGATTGCCATCGGAATCCGGCCTTTTCATAGGCCCGGACAACGGCTTCGTTGCGGATCGACGCAAAGATGCACACCGCGGGAGCCAGCGTCGTCGAAAACACCTCAGATTTCAGCAATTTCAATGCGTTGAGTCCAATCCCCCGGCCCCGGTGATCGGCCGACGCGATGAAGACGTCGAGTTCCCATGTGCCGGGCTGGAGTTCCTCGGGGAGATGATCGCCCCAGATTTGGGCGTCGATCGCGTGGCAGTAACCCACCGCCAACCCGTCCACTTCTATGATCCGGCAAAGCGCGGACGGCGACTGAATGGCTATCTGGACCTCAGCCGATGTGGCCGAGACAGGCCCCCACCACGCCTCGACCTCCGGTTGGCGCAACCAAAGGCGAATCTGGTCCAGGTCGCCCTGACCGACCGGTCGAAGTGTCGTAACGGTCAGACCGGTCCGCACGCAACCACCGCTATTCGAGGCAGGCATCCGACAGACATGATGATAGGAAATCTCCTGATTTATCGAACGGCGATGGGCCGCTACGCCTCCCCCCGGTCACGCAAAGCAGCTAGGTTGCACCTCCTTGAGATTTTCATCTCTTGAGTACGGCGCCTTTGAGGGCTTATCGACACTAGCCTATGGATACATCGTATTTCCCTGCCGCGCCGTACTTCGACCCCAAGGCATTGCGGGTCGAATTGACGGCGATTTTCAATGCCCACGGAACACCCGCCGAGGCCCGCAACGCCGTGCTGGAGCGCTGCAAGGCGCTCGTCAAGGATGCCCGCAGGCAGGCGCGCGAGCAGTTGGAGGCGGACGGCAAGGGCCGCAAGTGCGCTCACGGGCTGGCGCGCTTCCAGGACGAACTGATTGCTCTGTTGTTCGACTACACGGCGGCCCACGTCTACCGGGCCACCAACCCGTCCGACGCGGAGCGCATGGCTATCGTCGCGACCGGCGGCTACGGGCGTGGCCTACTCGCCCCGGGCTCCGACATCGATATCCTGTTCCTGCTGCCCTACAAGCAGACGCCCTGGGGGGAGAGCGTCGCCGAATACATGCTGTATCTGCTGTGGGACCTCGGATTCAAAGTCGGCCACGCTACGCGAACAGTCGATCAGTGCCTTAAGATGGCCCATCAGGACATGACCATCCGAACGGCTTTGCTCGACATCTGGCTCATCCACGGAGACGCGCAACTCTTTGCCGAACTGACGGACCGTTTGAGGCGCGAGGTTTTCGCCGGAACGGCTCGCCTCTTCATCGACAGCAAGATGGCCGAGCGCGACGAGCGGTACCGCCGGGCGGGCGAGAGCCGCTACAAGGTCGAGCCCAACGTGAAGGACGGCAAAGGCGGCCTGCGCGACCTGCACACGCTGCACTGGCTGTCGAAATACCTCTACGGCAAGGAAGTCGGCCCCGAAACGATCGAAGAGAAAATCTTCACACCGGAAGAATACTCGACGTTCCGCCGCTCTGAGGACTTCTTGTGGTCCGTGCGCTGCCACCTGCATTTCCTGACCGGGCGCGCCGAGGAACGCCTGACCTTCGAACTGCAGCCGCTCATGGCCGAGCGGCTCGGCTATCGCAGCAAATCCGGACAGCGCGCCGTCGAACGCTTCATGAAGCACTACTTCCTGGTCACGAAGAACGTCGGCGACCTGACGGCGATCCTTTGCGCCGCGCTCGAGATGCAACAGGCCAAGACGACACCCGGCTTACCCGGCATCATCGCCGGATGGAAGATGCGCAGGCAGGTTCGCCAGCTCACGGACTTCCGTATCGAGAACGATCGCCTCAACGTCGCAGGCCCCGACGTCTTCAAGCGCGACCCTGTCAACCTGATCCGCTTTTTCGCTCAGGCTGAACTCACCAACGCGCATCTCCATCCCGATGCTATTCGCCTGCTTCGCCAATCTTTGCGACTCATCGACGACCGCCTGCGTAACGATCCGGAAGCCAATCGCATCTTTCTCAGTCTGCTTGCTGCCAAGACAAATCCGGAAGCTACGCTGCGCCGCATGAACGAGGCCGGGGTTCTGGGCCGGTTCATCCCAGAGTTCGGGCATGTCGTGGCGATGATGCAGTTCAACATGTACCACCACTACACGGTCGACGAGCACTTGCTTCGCACGGTCGGTGAACTCTCTGAAATCGAGCATGGCGGAAGCGTGGACGAGCTGCCGCTTTCCAGCCAGATCATCAAGTCGATACAGAACCGCCGCGTGCTTTACGTCGCCGCGTTTCTGCATGACATCGGCAAGGGCAGGCCCGAGGATCATTCGATCCTGGGCGGAGAGATCGCCCGCCGGCTATGCCCGAGGCTCGGTCTGTCGTCGGCCGAAGCTGAAACCGTGGTCTGGCTCATCGAGCAGCATCTGACGATGAGCAACATTGCCCAGAGCCGCGACCTCTCCGACCCGAAAACCGCTCAGGATTTCGCCAAGGTCGTGCAAAGCCCGGAGCGCTTGAAACTTCTGACGCTGCTAACCGTCGCCGATATTCGCGCCGTCGGTCCAGGTGTGTGGAACGGCTGGAAAGGACAGCTGATCCGCACGCTTTACCACGAGACGGAACCGTTGGTGGCGGGCGGCCATACACAGATCGAACGGCGCCACCGCATTGAAGACGCAAAGGAGCAACTGGCAGCGGCATTGGCCGATTGGCCACGGGCCGATGTCGAACGGTTCATCGACCGGCACTATCCCGACTACTGGTTGCGGACCGAGACGTCGAAGCAGGCAACGCATGCGCGTCTTGTCCGCAGGGCCGAACTGGAGGGGCGTAAGCTCATCACCGATGCCATCACCGACCAGTTCACGGCCATCACGGAATTGACGGTATTCGCACCGAACCACGCGCGGCTTCTGGCACTGTTTGCCGGGGCCTGCGCTGCCAACGGCGCGAACATCGTCGGCGCACATATCACAACCACCCGCGACGGCTTCGCTCTGGACACGTTTCTGCTGGCGCGTGCCTTCACCGAAGATGAAGACGAACTGCGCCGGGCCAAGAGGATCGAAACGACCATCGACCGCCTTTTGCGCGGAGAAGTGCGCCTCAAATCATTGTTGGACAAGCGCACGTCCGCAGCCAACCGCCTTGAAGCCTTCACGGTCACACCGGATGTGATCATCAACAACCAGCTGTCCGATCGATTCACCGTCATCGAAGTCGCGGGCCGGGATCGCACTGGACTGCTGTACGACCTCACGAGCACCATCTCCGACCTCTCCCTGGACATCGCCTCTGCTCACATCACAACATTCGGTGAGAAAGCCGTAGACGTCTTCTACGTCACGGACCTGACCGGCAAGAAAATCGACAGCGAAAGCCGCAAGAAGACGATCGCGCAACGTTTGACGGCAGCACTTTCGGCAACAGGAGGCTCGCCGGCGACGGTGGCGCGCACATGAAACTCTACCGCTCGTTTTTCACCGTCGGCGGCCTGACGCTGTTGAGCCGCGTCCTCGGCTTCCTGCGCGACATCCTGGCTGCGGCTGTTCTTGGAACAGGCCCCGTTGCCGACGCCTTCTATGTCGCGTTCCGCTTCCCGAACCTCTTCCGACGCCTCTTCGGCGAAGGCGCCTTCAATTCCGCCTTCGTCCCGCTTTTTGCCTCCAAGTATGAAGGTGAGGGCGCTGCAGCAGCCCGCTCGTTTGCATCCGAGGCGATGTCCGGTCTTACCTTCATCCTCATCATCCTGTCGGCTGCCGCCATGCTGGCGATGCCGTGGCTGATGTACCTCCTGGCGCCCGGCTATTCGGATACACCCGATAAGTTCGATCTGGCCGTCCGGCTCACCCAGATCACCTTCCCCTATCTCCTGTGCATGTCGCTCGTCGCGCTCATGTCGGGCGTTCTCAATACCGTCGGGAAGTTTGTCGAAAGCTCGTCCGTTTCCATCGCGCTCAATCTTGTGCTGACGGCCGCGATGCTGCTGTCCGTGTGGCTGGGGTTCAACGCGGATCCGGCCGCCGGATACATCCAGGCATGGGGTGTTTTCGTCGCCGGTATTCTCCAGCTGGCGCTGCTGATGTGGGGCCTTAAGCGGAACGGCTTGACCCTTCGCCTCGGACGCCCGCGCTGGTCGCCTGAGATGAAGAAGCTGGTAGCGCTCGGCATCCCAGGCGTGGTCGCCGGCGGCATCACGCAGGTCAATATTGCGATTGGAACGGTGATCGCCTCCATGCAGGATGGTGCCGTCTCGCACCTTTATTACGCGGATCGGCTCTATGAATTGCCGCTCGCAATCGTCGGCATTGCGATCGGTGTCGTCCTGCTTCCCGACGTTTCGCGCTATCTTCGCGCCGGCAATCATGCCGCCGTCATGGACAGCCAGAACCGATCGCTCGAGTTTGCAATGCTGCTCACGCTGCCCGCCGCCGTGGCGCTGTTCGTGATCCCGACGGAAATCGTGCGCGTGCTGTTCGAGCGGGGCGCGTTTACCGCCGAAGACACCCCTTACACCGCGGAGGCTCTTCGCATCTTCGCCATCGGACTGCCCGGCTTCGTACTGATCAAGGTCTTCTCCCCGGCGTTTTTTGCCCGGCAAGACACGAAGACACCGATGCGGTATGCGGCCTGGAGCCTGACCGCCAACACACTGGGGTCCGTCGCTCTGTTCTTTCTGTTCCGTCGTCTTGGCTGGATGCCGCATCTCGGGATCGCCGTGGCGACGACCCTCGGCGGCTGGATGAATGCCCTTCTCCTGTACCGGGGGCTTAGGACGCACGGTCATTTCGAGGCTGATGCCCGCTTGAGACGGGCGCTGCCGCGCATCCTGATCTCGGCGGTCGTCATGGGCCTGGTTTTGGCGGCCACCGCGTATGCGCTCGATCCCTGGCTGAACCGGTCTCAGGGGCTTTTCGTCCGGTTCTCGGCACTTGGCGTCCTGGTAGGCGCCGGGTTCGTCGCCTATTTCGGAGCAACCCAGCTCACAGGCGCGGCGACCCTGTCCCAGCTTCGCTCCGCCGTGAAACGGCGCTAGCGGCCCCTTGCCTCTCCGCGCGGCACGGGCCATAACCCGCGCCGGTTCGAGGGACAAGATCCATGGCTTTCAAGACACGCGTGTTTTCTGGAATGCAGCCGACGGGCAGCCTGCACCTGGGCAATTACCTGGGAGCAATGGTGAACTGGATTCGGATGCAGGACGAACACGAGTGCATCTACTGCGTGGTGGATCTGCACGCCATCACCGTCTGGCAGGATCCAGCCGAACTGCGCGCCGCCATCCGCGGCGTCACTGCGGCTTACATCGCCGCGGGTCTGGACCCGAAGAAGAGCATTCTCTTCAACCAGAGCCAGGTTCCCGAACACGCCGAACTCGCCTGGGTGTTCAACTGTGTCGCCCGGCTGGGCTGGCTGAACCGCATGACGCAATTCAAGGAGAAGGCGGGCAAGGATCGCGAGAACGCGTCGGTCGGCCTCTATGCCTACCCCAACCTCATGGCAGCCGACATTCTTGCCTATCGCGCCACGCACGTCCCTGTCGGTGAAGACCAGAAGCAGCACCTGGAGCTTGCCCGCGACATTGCGCAGAAGTTCAACAACGACTTTCGCAAAGAGATCGTCGCGCAAGGCTACGCGGACGGTAATTTCTTCCCGCAGCCTGACCCGGTCATCACCGGGCCCGCGACCCGCGTCATGAGTTTGCGCGACGGCACGAAGAAGATGTCGAAGTCGGACCCGTCCGACCTGTCGCGGATCAACATAACGGACGATGCCGACACGGTTGCCCGAAAGATCCAGAAGGCAAAGACGGACCCCGAGCCGCTTCCCTCGGAACAGGCAGGGTTCGCCGGCCGGCCCGAGGCGGAAAACCTCGTCGGCATCTATGCCGCGCTGACCGGACAGAATGTGCCGCAGGTGCTGGGCGAATTCGGCGGTCAGCAATTCTCGATTTTCAAGAAAGCGCTGGCTGAAGTTGCAACGCAGACGATGGGACGCATCGGGGCCGAGGCCAAGCGCCTGTCCGCCGATCCGGGTTATATCGATAGCGTTCTCGCGGATGGAACGCGCCGTGCCCGCGCCATCGCGACGCCGATCATGGACGAGGTGAAAGATATCGTCGGTCTGCTGCGCGCTTAAGTCTCCCATCGCGGCGTGCACGCCCGTCTGTTGGGAGTGCGGTGCCGAAATCGCGACTGTCTATTCCCTTCGTCCGCACGTCATGGCAGCATCCCGAGCATGCCGACGACAACGAAACGCCGCTCCTTCGAAGCGGGCCATGCCCGCAAGTTCCTCCTCGTCGTCGACGAGAGCCAGGAGGTCGAGAGCGCCCTCTATTATGCCGCGAGCCGGATCCTGCGCTCATCCGGCATCCTCGTCATGCTTTACGTGATCGAGCCCCAGGAATTCCAGCACTGGGTCGGCGTCCGGCAGGTACAGCTCGAAGAAGAGACCAACAAAGCCCGCGCCCTGTTCCGTCTTTTCAGGCGCAAGTTGCACAATGTCGGGTTCGAGAACATTCCGGTTGAAGAGGTCGTCCGCGAAGGGTCGAAGCCCGAGGAGCTATTGAAGGTTATCGAGGAGGACGAGGACATCGCCATCCTGGTCCTGGGTGCGGCCACCGATCCGAAGGGGCCGGGACCGCTGGTATCGTCTCTCGCGGCGGGCCGCGCCGCTGGCTCTTTCCCGATCCCGATCACGATCGTGCCGGGCAATCTGGCTCTGGAGGATATTTTGACGCTCGCATGAACCCGATGATCAGGTATCCGAACCGACTATTTTGCGGCGCAGCGTCCCCTCGACTTTTCCTGACTGAGCCACTATATTTGGAACAATTCTAAGCTAACAATCCGGCTGGTTTCCAGCCGGGCAGCCGTTCGAGGACTTTATGTTCATTCAAACTGAAGCGACGCCCAACCCGGTCACGCTGAAGTTCATTCCTGGCAAGCCGGTCCTGGCGGGCGGTACCGCCGAGTACCGGTCGAGAGGCGAGGCTGAGGCATCGCCGCTCGCCCGCCGTCTGTTTGAGATCGCAGGCGTCAGCGGCGTGTTCCTTGGAGCGGACTTCATTTCCGTGACGAAAAATGATGCGGAGTGGCAGCACCTGAAGCCCATGGTCCTGGGTGCGATCATGGAGCACTACATGTCGGGCGCTGCGGCAGCCGACGCCGCCAACGACGAAGGCCAGGAAACGTTCGATCCGGCCGACGCGGAAGTGGTCGCGACGATCAAGGATCTTCTGGAGACCCGCGTTCGTCCGGCTGTTGCCCAGGACGGCGGCGACATCACGTTCGCCGGTTTCCGCGACGGCGTTGTCTATCTGCACATGCGCGGGGCCTGTTCGGGTTGCCCCAGCTCGACGGCGACTTTGCGCCACGGCATCGAGAACCTGCTCAAGCATTTTTGCCCGGAGGTTCAGGAAGTCCAGGCCGCCTGATCGGGCGTAATAGGTGAAACACCCCCGGTTGCTGAAAAACCCCGTGGCCGTGCCGCGGGGTTTTTGTCGCGGTTCAGGACCACAGCGCCGTCCGCTTTGGGGAACTCACGGGCGCAGATTTGGATAAGGAAATCCCGGCATGGCCTCTCGAATCGATTCTTCCTCGCTGGCGACGCTGTTCACGGAAGCCCGCACCCACAATGCGTGGCAGCAAGCGGATGTGCCTGACGGTGTTCTTCGCGAACTGGTCGAACTGATGCGCTGGGCGCCGACGAGCGCGAACATGAGCCCGGCGCGGATCGTATTCGTGAAGTCCCCGGAAGCGAAGGCCAAGCTCAAGCCGCTTCTCATGGAGGGAAACGTCGAGAAGACGATGGCCGCCCCGGTCACCGCCATCATCGGCCACGATCTCAAGTTCTACGATCACCTGCCCAAGCTCTTCCCGCATGCCGACGCGAGAAGCTGGTTTGCGGGCAACGACGAGTTCATCAAGGTTTCCGCGTTCCGCAACGGCTCGCTGCAGGCCGGCTATTTCATCCTTACGGCGCGGGCCCTCGGCCTTGATTGTGGTCCCATGTCGGGTTTCGATAATGCCGGCGTCGACGCGGCGTTCTTCCCCGGCACCGACATCAAGTCGAATATCCTCGTGAACCTTGGCTACGGCGATCCCAAGGGCCTTTATCCGCGGTCTCCTCGATTCACTTTCGACGAAATCGCCCGAATAGAGTAGGGCCGATGCAGACCGGTCTTCCGCCGGTGTTTTGCACTGGCGAAGCCGCCGAGACAGCGTGTAGTCTGCCACGTCATGAACATCCTGGGTTTCGACACGTGCTTTCCCGCTTTGACCGTCGCGGCCGGCCGGGGCTTGGGCGTGCAGGGCGGCCGCGTTGCCTTGCGCTGCGAGCCGATGACGACCGGGCACGCCGAACGTCTGATACCGCTGATTAGCGAACTGCTGGATCAGATCGAACTTCGCATCGATGAGATTGACCGGATCGCCATCACGGCAGGGCCCGGTTCGTTTACAGGCACGCGGATCGGGATCGCTGCCGCGCGGGCATTGAAGCTTGCTCGAAACATACCCGTGGTATCGTTCTCCAGTCTTCAGGCTATTGCGCTATCTCCCGTCATCACGCCGCTGACTGGCGAAGATATCGCTGTTGCCGTCGACGCGCATCGCGGAGAGGCTTACGTGGAACTGTTCGAAGGAGCCCAGCGGCACAGCGTGAAACCTCCGCACGCGCTCTCCCTGGATAACTTGGCATCGATGGCGCGCGGCCGGCCGGTGGTTGCCGTGGGCACGGCCGCGGATACCTTGGCGCTCGCCATCGACAGAGCAGGAGGCCAGGCGCGCGTGCAGCCCGGCGTGCAATTCCCTGATATGGCGGCGGCGATCGCGCGGGCTTCCAAAACCGAACCGGTGACAGGGGCGATCGAACCACTCTATCTCCGCCCTCCAGATGCCAAGCCGCAGGAAGACAAGACGCTGCCGAGGGTTGGAGCATGATGGGTCCCGGAATCATGATCGACGGAAAGCGCGTCAGCCTTCTATGGGCGGGGCCGGAACGCGCCGCTGACATCGCTCGGGTCCACTCCAGGATTTTCTCTCCCGCCTGGGATGAAAAGTCGGTGCATGGCCTGCTCGATCATCCGGCGGCCACCGCGTTCGTGGCGACCCTCGCCGTTCCCACCGAGGTAATCGGCTTTATCATCGGTCAGATTGCCGCCGATGAATCCGAGATCCTGACGGTAGGCGTTGATCCCGCGTACCGGAAACATGGCGTCGGAAAGCTTCTGGCCGAAGGGCTCATGCGTGCCGTCGGCCGGGCCGAGGTACGGCGCGTATATCTGGAAGTCGCAACCGACAATGCCGCCGCCCTGCATCTCTACAGCAAGCTCGGTTTCGTGCCCGCCGGCGTTCGTAAAGCCTACTATACGCGTCCCGGCAGCGCGCCCGTCGATGCTGTGACGATGGCGCGGGCGCTGACGGCATGAACCTGCCATGAGCCGCGTCCGAGCCGCAGGCGTCCTTGCAGGCTTCCTGGGTCTGACGCTGCCTCTGATGCCGGTCCAGGCGCTCCTCTTGCGCGTCTCGAAGCCGGCGGCACGCCGGTTTCCGCACTGGTATCACCGCAAAGTCTGCCGCATCCTCGGCGTTCGTATTCATGTCGAAGGTTCGATTGCGCGCAACGCTCCGGTCCTGCTTGTTTCCAATCACACCTCGTGGCTCGACATTCCCGTCCTCTCGGCCGTCGCACCACTGTCGTTCGTGGCCAAGACGGAAGTGGCGCGTTGGCCGTTTGTGTCGGCGCTGGCGCGGTTGCAACGGACCGTGTTCGTCGATCGTACGCGCCGGATCGCCGTCGGGGACACGGCGGGTGAGATGGCCCAGCGTCTGGCGGAAGGCGACACACTCGTTCTGTTCGCGGAGGGCACATCGAGCGATGGGAACCGTGTCCTGCCGTTTCGATCCGCTTTGTTCGCTGCGGCAGCCGTTCCCGGAAAAACCGATGCCGGCAACAGCGCTGTCTTGGTCCAAACTGTGACGCTGGCCTATTCCCGCCTCCACGGTGTTCCGCTCGGCCGCGCCGACCGCCCGCTCGTCGGATGGTACGGAGATATGGAAATGCAGGCCCATGCCTGGGAACTGTTGAAAGCCGGGCCGCTGGATGTCGTGGTGCGGATCGGCCCCCCCGTCTCTCTGAGCGGCTACTCCGGCCGGAAGGAACTGGCCGAGAAAACCGAAGCGGCCATTCGCGAGGATCTGGTGCGTATCCTGAGGGGACGCTCGCCGGCTGAGCCCGTGCAACTCGCGGCGCGGTCCGTTGCGCGCCGAACGCCGCTTCCGAAAACCTCGTCCGGCGACTTCCGGTAACGCAAAAATATGATGCCGGCAGCACCCCACTCGACACGGGCGGTCAAAAATGCTGCACTGCAAAAGCGCCGCTGCGCGAATGCGTCGTGTTCACGAGCATCGAGCGAGGCATTAACGGGTTTGATCTTGCTTCTGCTCTATTTTGTAGTTTCGTCCGCAGCCATGTCGGAGACCGGTCCATGACGGCCGAGACCGCAGCCAAGAAAGTCTTCATAAAAACGTTCGGCTGCCAGATGAATGTTTATGACAGCGAGCGCATGAGCGAGGCGCTCGTTGCGGACGGCTATTCGGAAACGGGGCAAGTCGAGGATGCCGACCTCGTCGTCCTGAACACCTGCCACATCCGGGAAAAGGCCGTCGAGAAAGTCTATTCCGACCTCGGCCGCATTCGAGAGGCCAAAGAGCGCCGACTCCGTGAAGGCAAGGACACCATGGTCACCGTCGCGGGATGCGTCGCGCAGGCGGAAGGCGCAGAGATTTCCCGCCGTGCACCGGTCGTCGATCTGGTCATCGGTCCGCAAAGCTATCATCGCCTGCCGGAACTCTTGAGGCAGAGCCGGGCAACGGGACAGCGTATCGTCGAGACCGCGTTTCCCGACGAGGAAAAATTCGACCACCTCGAACCCAAGAGACAGGTGCGTTCAGCTACCGCGTTCCTGACCATCCAGGAAGGCTGCGATAAATTCTGCACCTTCTGCGTCGTGCCCTATACGCGGGGCATGGAATATTCACGCGCCGTCGTAGACGTGGAGAAAGAAGCGCGGGCGCTCGTCGAGGGCGGGGTCCGCGAGCTCACGCTGCTCGGGCAGAACGTCAACGCCTATCACGGCAGTGATGAAACCGGCGGCGAAACTTCCCTTGCCGCACTTATTCGGCGGCTTGCCCGGATCGACGGGCTGGAGCGCATTCGCTACACCACCAGCCACCCGCGCAACATGAGTGACGATCTGATCGCCGCCCATGCGGAAGAACCGAAGCTGATGCCCTATCTGCATCTGCCGGTTCAATCGGGCTCGAGCCGCATCCTTGCCGCAATGAACCGCAAGCATACGGCCGAGGAGTATTTCCGCCTTATCGAAAAAATTCGCGCGGCCCGCCCCGACATCGCACTCTCCACCGACATGATCGTCGGCTTTCCTGGCGAGACGGACGCCGATTTCGAGGAGACCCTCGACCTCGTCAGGCAGATAGGCTTCGCGCAATCCTACTCGTTCAAATATTCGCCCCGCCCCGGAACGCCGGCCGCGAACATGGAAGATCAGGTCCCCGATGCTCTGAAGTCGGAGCGGTTGACCCGGCTGCAGTACCTTCTCACGAACCAGCAGGACCGCTTCAACGCTGGAACGGTGGGGCAGACCATGCCGGTGCTGTTTGAACGCACGGGCCGGAATGCCGGAATCCTTGTTGGCCGGTCGCCCTATCTCCAGCTCGTCCAGGCCGAAGCCGATTTGAACCTTCTCGGCCAGATCAGGCCCGTCGCCATCCGTGCGCACGGCCCTGGCAGTCTTTCGGGCGTCATTGCCGCCTGATATCGCGGTTTTTGCAACACCCAGACGAGCCCTGTTCGTTGATTTAGGCCCCGCACGCCCTATGATAAAGGCACTGCTGGCGCGAATCGTCGCAGGAGATGGTATTTGACCGGATATCGCGGGCAACCCGTGCCGGGCGCCGGACGAGCGTCCAAGACGCAGGCCGCCGAAGCGCGCCTCGTCATCCCCTTCGAAGACAATCGCGCACTGACGCGGGCCCTGGGCGAATTCGATGCTCATTTGGCGATGCTGGAAGATCGCCTTGGCATCGAAGCACACCCTCATGGCAACGTCGTCATTTTGAAGGGTTCCGATTCCGCCTGCAAATTGGGCCGGGAGGTGCTGGAAGTGGTTTATAAACGCGCGCTCGGCGGAGAGACCATCAGCGCTGGCGAGTTCGAAGGCATAATCCGCCACGCCCGCCAGGAGAATATCGGACCGTCCAGCGATGGACAGGCACAGATCTCGACGCGCCGCCGCGTCGTGAAGGCGCGCACGCTTGCGCAGAGTACCTATATCCGTGCGCTCGACAAAACCGATCTCGTCTTTGGCATCGGTCCGGCGGGAACGGGCAAGACCTATCTGGCGGTCGCCTATGCGGCGCAGTGCCTGGAGCGCGGCATCGTCGAGCGCATCATCCTGTCGCGTCCAGCCGTCGAAGCTGGCGAGCGCCTCGGCTTCCTGCCCGGCGACATGCGTGAAAAGGTCGATCCGTATCTGCGCCCCTTGTACGATGCCCTGGATGACGTGCTGCCGCCCGACAAAGTCGAGAAGGACATCGAATCGGGTGTCATCGAGATCGCGCCACTCGCCTTTATGCGAGGCCGCACGCTCGCAAACGCCTTCGTCATCCTGGACGAAGCGCAGAACACCACGCCCATGCAGATGAAAATGTTTCTCACCCGCCTGGGCGAAAACTCGAAAATGGTGATAACGGGCGATCCATCCCAGATCGACCTGCCGCCTGGCATCAAGTCGGGCCTCGACGAAGCCGTGAAATTGCTGTCGGGCGTGCCAGGTATCGAAACGGTGCAGTTTACCCAGTCGGACGTCGTGCGCCGCGATCTCGTGGCTCGCATCGTCGAAGCCTACGACCGCGCAGCCGGCAAGATCCTCTGATGCCCGCCGCCGACTCACCATCCCGAAGTCGCGCGCCGCAAGGCGCGGAGCCCTTATGGCTATCGGTCGACGTCGTGTTCGAAGACGACAGCTGGCAAGATCAGGCTCGGATGGAAGCGCTGATCCGCGACGCCGCGTCGGCGCTCGCAACCCACGAGCCGTTGCCGCGCGCTCGCCCGTCCGAGGTCTGCATCGCGCTGTCGAGCGATGCTCACGTTCAAGAACTGAATGCGAGTTACCGGGGCAAGGACAAGCCGACGAACGTTCTTTCGTTCCCGGCGCCGGCCTCTCCGCGGCGCCAAACGCTGGCTTTTCTGGGTGATATCATCATCGCCCGCGAGACCGTGGAGCGCGAAGCAGCCGAGAAATCCATCCCCTTCGCCGATCATCTGCAGCATTTGACGATCCACGGTCTTCTCCATCTACTTGGATACGACCACGAAAACGTTGCCGATGCCGAGATCATGGAAGGTCTGGAGACCGGTATCCTGCACCGGATGGGAATTGCGGACCCCTATGGCGATGGCGTCGTGACCGCTCCCGATGCCACGCGTTGATGTTTGTTGAACCGAACCGGAAAAACAT
Organism: Hyphomicrobium sp.; assembly: GCA_025458125.1. Taxonomy (GTDB): domain Bacteria; phylum Pseudomonadota; class Alphaproteobacteria; order Rhizobiales; family Hyphomicrobiaceae; genus JAGVSR01. The sequence continues at coordinate 11,104 of JALOTA010000001.1, read as the reverse complement.
GTCCACCGACGAAAAGTCAGTCAAGGCACCCGAGAGTAGTGGCGAAACAGACCGCAAAGCCGCACCTCAAGGCTGGTTGTCGGCGGTGCTGACGCGACTTGGCCTCAATAACGGACCGTCGCTGCGCGATACGCTCGAGGATGCCCTGCAGGCGGGAGGTGACGAGCAGAACTTCAGCGCCGAAGAGCGTCAGATGCTCATTCGCCTTCTGCGGTTCGGGGCCAGCCGCGTCGACGACATCATGGTTCCGCGCGCCGACATCATCGCCATCGATGAAAGCGAACCGATCGGCGAAGTGGTGCGGCTGTTCGAAGAGGCCGGAATTTCACGGATTCCCGTCTATCACGAGACGCTCGACGATCCGCGCGGGATGATACACATCAAGGACCTTTTTCGTTGGCTATCGGCCGAGGCTGCAGGCCGTCCGCTACTGGAGCCGCGGCTGAAAGGCGAGGATCGGGCAAAGGCGCTTCGCCAGCAGGTGGAAGGGATTGCTGCGGGAAACCTGGAGAAGCCCGATCTGTCGAAAATCGATCTGACCCGGCCAATTTCCTCGACGCGGATTCGCAGGCCCGTACTCTATGTCCCTCCCTCGATGCCGGCCATGAACCTGCTCATCCGCATGCAGACATCGCGCGTGCATATGGCACTCGTCGTCGACGAGTATGGCGGCACCGATGGGCTTGTCACGATTGAGGACCTCGTCGAGCAGATCGTGGGTGACATCGAAGACGAGCACGATGAAGCCGAGGCCGAACACATCGTCGAAGACCCGAAGCTAGGGACCATTGCCTCGGGCCGCACGCCGGTCAGCGAGCTGGAAACGCTCGTCGGCATCAAACTTCTGACCGAGGACGAGGAAGAAGACATCGACACGCTCGCCGGACTGGTGTTTCAGATCGTCGGACGGGTGCCGAGTCGCGGCGAGATCATCCGTCATCCGGCGGGCATCGAGTTCGAAATTCTTGAAGCCGATCCCCGTCGCGTGAAGCGTCTGAAGATCCTGCGTCCTAGATCTCAGTCGCAAAACCAAACAATGGCCGCGGACTCGACGTGACGATCCTGGAGCGGCTCAAGACGGTACGCGAGCGTGTGCGCACGGCATCTGGCTGGCGGCGAGCCGCCGTCCTCCTGCTCGCCGGCATGATCAGCGTTCTGGCGTTTGCGCCGTTTCTCGCCTGGCCGGTCCTCTTCCTGACATTTCCTGTTTTATACTGGTCCCTTTCGTCTCAGCAGGGCGTCCATGCGGCCGGTTGGGGGGACGTCGTTCGGGCCTTCCAGGACGGCTGGTGGTTCGGTTTCGGATTCTTCTTCGCGGGACTGTTCTGGATCGGCGAGGCGTTTCTCGTCGAGGCTGAAGTCTTCGGCTGGCTCCTGCCTTTTGCCGTGACGCTGCTGCCGGCGGGATTGGCGTTATTCTTTGCGGTCGCTGCGGTGCTCAGCCGGAAATTCTGGCGGCCGGGTGTTTCCGGACTGCTTGTTGCCGCAGTGATCTTTGCATCGGCTGAATGGCTCCGCGGTCATATCCTCACGGGGTTCCCCTGGAATGTGCTGGGCTATGCGCTGACCGCGACCGACGCACAGATGCAGTCGGCCGGCCTCATTGGAATTTATGGCCTGTCGCTATGGGCGGTGTTGATCTTCTCCGCGCCCCTCGTCCTGGCGAGTGAGGCTGCTGACAGCGATACGGTGCTTTCCGCCTTCGGCCCTGGTCTCGCGCTGGCCGGTATTCCGATTGTGCTTTCGGCGATCTACGGGTGGATGACGCTCTCCAAGCCGGAAGTTGACGGCCGCGCCGCGCCGCGCGTGCGCATCGTCCAGCCGAGCATTCCGCAGCGCGAAAAGTGGATGCCGGACAAGCAGGGTGAGATCTTCCGGCTCCACCTCGATCTGACGCGCCGGAACGCTGCGGGCGACGAAGACGGCATGGACGGATTAGCACTCGTGGTCTGGCCCGAAGCGGCCATGCCATTCCGGCCGCTCGAACACCCTGAAGCCCTCACCGCCATCGCCGACCTCTTGCCGGATGGCGGGCCTGTCTTGCTGTCGGGTGGCCTCAGGGTGGAACGGGATGGGTCAGGTCCCAATCCATCGAAAGCCTTCAATAGCCTCTTGGCCATCGATCCCGACGGCCGCCCGGTCGCCGTGTACGACAAGATCCACCTCGTCCCGTTTGGCGAGTATCTGCCGATGCAATCCATTCTCGAGGCGGTCGGGCTGCAGCAGCTGACAAGACTGCGCGGCGGCTTCGCTGCGGGCCCAATCCCGCGCCCCATCATTCATCTGCCGGGGCTCCCGCCCATCTCGGGCTTGATCTGCTACGAAGCGATCTTCCCGGCCGCGGTCGTCCAGGACCAGGAACGCCCCGGGCTGATCGTCAACGTCACGAATGACGGGTGGTTCGGCAACACGACCGGCCCTCGCCAGCATCTCTTCCAGGCCCGGGTCCGTGCCGTGGAGGAGGGGGTGCCGGTCATCCGGGCCGCCAATAACGGCATCTCGGCCATGATCGACGCCAATGGCCGGGTGACGGGGATGCTCGGTCTGAATGTCCGCGGCGTGATCGATGCTGAGATCCCGGCGGCAGCTGCACCGCCACCCTATGCCCGATGGGGAGACACCCTATTTGTTCTAAACGCCGTTCTGTTTCTTCTGGCGGCGGCTTGGTTGCACCGGAATCAGCCCTAGGTTGACGGTTCCGATCTACGCACGTAGGAATTGCCCTCACCTGATCCCAGGGCGGACCTCGGCGACCATCCAGGACCATCGAAAGTGATTGATAAATCAAACGAAGCGGGGGTGCCCGACGAGGCCGATGAGCGCGGAAATTCGCGACGGGCCAACCCCATAGACAGGTACGTGGGCGAGCGCGTGAAGATGCGCCGCATGTTGCTCGGGATGAGCCAGGAGCGCCTCGGGGAGCAATTGGGGCTCACGTTCCAGCAGGTCCAGAAATACGAAAAGGGCGTCAACCGCATCGGTGCGAGCCGCCTGTTCGACCTGGCGCAGGTTCTCGGGGTTCCGATCCAGTTTTTCTACGAGAATATCCCGTCGGCCGTGTCGGGCCAGCCGCAAGCCCCGGGTTTCGCGGATAATCGGGGCGAATCCTACGTGTCCGATTTCCTGTCGAGCCGCGATAGCGTCGAACTCAACAAAGCCTTTGCCCGTATCACAGACCCGCGCGTTCGCCGGTCAATCGTCGACATGGTCCGTTCGATCGCCGGGGACGAGCCGGTAAATCCCCGCGGCGAATAAGTAATTTGTCTGAGAAGCGAGAGCACGCGAGGCTGCGCGCTCGCTGCGCTTGACCGCATGTCCAAAGGCTGCAACACAGCCGCCGATCTTGGCGCGACATCCCGAGCCGCGCAGAAAACCACGGGGGCCATTGTGGCACGCAAGTCTTTCCTATTCACGAGCGAGTCGGTGTCAGAGGGACACCCGGACAAGGTTTGTGACCGCATTTCGGATGAAGTGGTGGACGCGTTCTATCGCGAAAGCCTCGCCGCGAAGCTCGATCCCTGGTCTGTGCGCGCTGCCTGCGAAACGCTTGCGACCACGCAGCGTGTCGTCATCGCCGGCGAGTATTCCAATACGCCGAAGTCGGTCACGGTCGCGATGATCCAAGATATCGCCCGCAAGGCCATCAGGGATATCGGCTACGAGCAGGACGGGTTCCATTGGGCCAACTGCAACATCGAAGTTCTTCTGCACGGCCAGTCCGCCGACATCGCCGCGGGCGTGGATGCCAAGCAGCCCACCAACAAGGAAGAAGGGGCGGGCGACCAGGGCATCATGTTCGGCTACGCATGCAATGACACGCCAGAATTGATGCCGGCGCCAATCTACTACAGCCACAAGATACTCTACGACTTGGCCCACGCCCGTAAGAACCGCATCGGTGATGCGGCCAAGCTCGGCCCCGACAGCAAGAGCCAGGTGACCGTGCGTTACGAAGACGGCAAGCCCGTCGGCGTGACCCAAATTGTTGTGTCCCATCAGCACATCGTCGAGGATCTTTCGTCCAACCAGGTGCGCGATATCATCGAACCTTACGTGCACAAGGCCCTGCCTGCCGGCTGGATCACCAAGGACACCGTCTGGCACATCAATCCGACCGGTAAGTTCTTCATCGGCGGACCCGACGGCGACACGGGGCTGACCGGCCGCAAGATCATCGTCGACACTTACGGCGGGATGGCCCCCCATGGCGGAGGCGCTTTCTCCGGAAAGGATCCCACGAAGGTCGATCGCTCGGCGGCCTACGCAGCCCGCTATTTGTCGAAAAACGTGGTCGCGGCCGGCTTGGCAGACCGTTGCACCATTCAGCTCTCTTATGCCATCGGCGTGGCCCGTCCCCTTTCGATCTACGTCGACACGCATGGCACGGGGAAGGTGGACGAAGCAGCCCTGGAAAAGGCGCTGGGTCAGGTCATGGATCTGTCGCCGCGGGGCATTCGTACCCAACTCGATTTGAACAAGCCGGTCTACGCTCGCACGTCTGCCTATGGGCACTTCGGCCGGGCCCCGGACGCAGATGGCGGCTTCTCCTGGGAGCGGACCGATCTCGCAGCCAAGATCAAGGCCGCGGTCTGATCGCTCCGATATAAGTGACAAGGCCGCGGGATGACCTTCCGCGGCCGTCTTGTTCGCGATCGTTCGGTCAGGTTGATGATAAGCGACAACCAGCAACGCCCGGGGACCGACCTTCGGTCGTTCGGCCGTAAGCGTGGGCGCAAACCGAGCCCGCGTCAGCGGGTCCTGATGACGGAGTGCCTGCCCCGGTTGCGTCTGGATCTTGCCCGGCTCGAGGACGCCCCCCTTGCGGCCGCGTTCGATGGTCCGGTCCGCGAAGTCTGGCTTGAAGTCGGCTTCGGCGGCGCCGAGCACCTCATCCATCAGGCGAAGAGCCATCCCGATGTAGGTTTGATCGGCTGCGAGCCGTTCGAAGACGGGGTCATCAAGGCCGTAACGGCCATCGAGGAGCAGAAACTAACCAATATCCGGCTGCACCCGGACGATGTCCGGCCCCTATTGCGGGCGTTGGCCCCCTTGCAGCTGGCCAGGGTATTCATCCTCTTCCCCGATCCCTGGCCCAAGGCACGCCATGCCAAGCGCCGGCTGGTTTCCAAAGCCTTTCTGGACAGGTTGGCGCAAGTCATGAGGCCGGGCGCCGAACTGCGAATTGCGACCGATATCGATGCGTATGCTCGAACCGTTCTGGAGGCGGCGATCCCCCACCCCGGGTTCCGCTGGACCGCCTCTACCGCCGCCGACTGGCGATCGCCTTGGCCGGACTGGCCCGGCACCCGTTATGAGGCAAAGGCCATCCGGGAAGGCCGCCGGCCGATGTTCCTGACGTTCATCCGGGCCTGACCGCAGACCATTCAAAAAAGTTCTAGTAAACGCCGGAAAAGCGCGCGATCGGCCTTGCCAGATGCAAGCGCATTGCGTACTTTGATCGGGCTCATGATCATCTCAACTCTTGAGAGTGGGCCCGCAAGGGTCCGCTCTTTTTGTTTTAGGGTCATTGATCGTGGGCGGTGCTATCGACGAACCCGGGCCAAGAGCTGGATGCAGGCCGAGACACGCACAAGCGACGAGAGGTTTTTCAACGAAACCGGTTTGGCGGCAACGCTGGCCGGCCTTGTCGAACCCGTGCTTGAAAATCTCGGCTACAGGCTTGTCCGCGTGAAGATTTCCGGACGTGACGGCCAGACGGTTCAGATCATGGCCGAGCGGCCGGACGGCTCCATGTCGATCGACGATTGCGAAATGGTCTCGCGCGAACTGTCACCGCTGCTCGACGCGCACGATTTGATCTCCGACGCCTACCGTCTCGAGATTTCCTCGCCAGGCATCGATCGCCCCCTCGTGCGCGCGTCGGATTTCGAGAATTGGGCCGGTCACCTGGCGAAGCTCGAATTACGCGAAGCCGTAGATGGCCGCCGCCGCTTCCAGGGCAAGCTTGAAGGCTTCGAAGATGGCGAAGTGCGGGTTGAACTTGAGCTTCCCGATGTCGGGGCAACGACGATTGGATTTCCGCTGAGCCTCGTATCGGAGGCCCGGCTTGTAATGACGGACGACTTGATCCGCGAGGCACTCACTCGCGCAAAGAAACAAGGCCGATCCGGTTTCGCCGATGGTGCGGAGCCGGACGAATTTGAGGTGGAGAACTGAGCATGGCCGGCATCGCAGGTATCAGCGCCAACAGGCTCGAATTGCTGCAGATCGCAGACGCAGTGGCGCGCGAGAAATCGATCGACCGAAAGATCGTTCTGCAGGCAATGGAAAACGCAATCCAGAAAGCGGCCAAGTCGCGCTATGGAGCGGAGAACGACATCCGCTGCGAGATCGATCCGAAAACGGGTGAGACCCGGCTGACCCGGGTTCTGGCCGTGGTCGATACCGTGGAAAACGAGGCGACGGAGATCCGTCTGGCCGATGCGCAGCGCCGCAACCCGGACGCCAAAGTCGGAGACCTGATTGCCGAAACCCTGCCGCCGTTGGAGTTCGGCCGCGTCGCCGCTCAGAACGCCAAGCAGGTCATCGTGCAGCAGGTGCGCGAAGCCGAACGTGACCGCCAGTTCGCGGAATACAAGGACCGCGTTGGCGAGATCATCAACGGAACGGTCAAGCGCGCCGAGTATGGCAACGTCATCGTGGACCTGGGCCGTGCGGAAGGCATCATTCGCCGCGATGAGATGATCCCGCGCGAAACGCCGAAGTACGGCGATCGCGTCCGCGCCTATATCTATGATGTCCGCCGTGAACAGCGCGGACCGCAGATCTTCCTCTCGCGTGCAAGGCCGGAGTTCATGGCCCGTCTGTTCGCCCAGGAAGTGCCGGAAATCTACGACGGTGTCGTCGAAATCAAGTCTGTCGCGCGTGACCCGGGCTCGCGCGCCAAGATCGCCGTTGTTTCCAAGGATTCCTCCATCGATCCCGTGGGCGCCTGCGTCGGCATGCGCGGTGCTCGTGTCCAGGCGGTGGTCAACGAGCTTCAGGGAGAGAAGGTCGATATCATCCAGTGGAATCCCGACGCGGCCAGTTTCATCGTCAACGCCCTCGCGCCGGCCGAAGTCTCCAAGGTCGTGCTCGATGAAGACAGCGCACGAATCGAAGTGGTCGTTCCAGAATCGCAGCTGTCGCTTGCCATCGGCCGGCGTGGTCAGAACGTGCGGCTGGCTTCGCAGTTGACTGGTTGGGACATCGACATCCTGACCGAACAGGAAGAAAGCGAGCGCCGCCAGAAGGAATTCGCCGAGCGCACGCAGTTGCTCATGGATTCTCTCAATGTCGACGAGGTCATTGCTCAGCTTCTAGTGACCGAGGGCTTCGCGTCAGTCGAGGAAGTGGCCTACGTCGATCTGGCGGAAATCGCCAATATCGAAGGTTTCGACGAAGGGACCGCCGAGCAGATCCAGGGCCGCGCGCGCGAATATCTGGAACAGCAGGAAGCCGAGCGCGATGCAAAGCGGCGCGAGCTTGGAGTGGCCGACGATCTTGCAGAGGTGCAGGGCGTTACGACGGCCATGCTCGTTGCTTTTGGCGAGCACGGCATTAAAACTCTGGAAGATCTCGCCGATTGCGCAACCGACGATCTGATCGGTTGGACCGAGCGCAAGAAGGAAAAGGACAGCGAGCCGGTCCGCCACAAGGGCGTACTCGACGGTTTCGAGATCGGGCGCAAGGAAGCCGAAGACATGATCTTGTCGGCGCGCGTACTCGCCGGCTGGATCACGGCCGAAGAGGCCGCGCCCGAGGCATCTGATGACGAAGCCGAAGAGGTCGAGGCCGAAGATGCCTCGACCCAGGCTTGATCATGTTGCGGCGGGAGGTTCACGGTATTGGCGCGCAGCAGCCGGCCAGTCGATGTTGAACAAGACGAAGCGGGCGATCCGTCGCTTCGCCTCTGCGCCCTATCGCGGGTGCAGCGACCGAAGGACGAACTGATCCGCTTCGTGCGCGGACCGGACGGTACGATCTACCCCGATCCAGCCGGAAAACTCCCCGGACGGGGCGTCTGGGTGACGGCTGAGGCTGCGAAGGTAACCGAAGCGGCCAGGACCAAGGTCTTCGGCCGGGCTCTGAAGGCCGACGTCAAGGTGCCTGCCGACCTCGAGGAGAAAGTCGGCGCATTGTTGGATCGCCGGGCCTTGGATGCGCTTTCGCTGGCCAACAAGGCCGGACTAGTCACAACCGGTTTCGACAAGCTCGAGGCGCTATTGGCAAAAGCAACCGTGGCTGCCCTGCTGCACGCCCGGGATGCCTCGCCTCAGGGGGCGGAGAAGCTGGATCGCAAGCGGCGGTCTGCCGGGCAAATGGCCGGGACCCCCGTATCGTGACACTTTTCACGGTCGAACAATTGAGCTTGGCCATCGGTAGGGCAAATGTGGTACATGCTGCCCTCACACAGGGCGGAGCGACCGAGAAATTCTTGAGCGAGGCCGGGCGCGTTCAGCGCTACCGGCCTGCCTTAGTTGAGAAATTCGGCAAACCCGACGCTCCGGGCGCCTGACGGATATTTGCGGAAAGACGGAATGGACACGAAGGACACGACCGACAAGACAGCCCGCCCAGGCGCCGCCGGTGCCACAGGGCCGGGAGGAACTGGTGCAGGGACGCGCAAGCCGTTGTCGCTGCAGCGTACTGTCGAATCCGGTCATGTGAGGCAGAACTTCAGCCATGGCCGGTCCAAACCGGTCATCGTGGAGAAGCGCAAGACGCGCAAGCTCGGTGGGTCCGAAGCGCCGGCACCGGCGGCCCCCGCTCCGGTTTCCGTGAAACCGCCCCAGACTCCCGCGCCGGAGCCGCGCCCTTCCGCCACCGAGCGCACTGAAGCGGGCCGGACCCTGCGCCCCGAGGAGCGCGATGCCCGTGCGCGCGCGCTCGCCGAGGCCCGCCGCCTCAGTGAAATCGAAGAAACCCAGAAGGCCGAACGCGGGCGGGCCGATGCCGCTGCCGAGGTCGTCGAGGCGCCGGCCCCGCCGCCCGCAGCCGCAACGCCGCCCTCTGCTTCGTCCGCCCCTGCGCCGGCGGCTCCCGCCGCGGCTGCGCCAGCCCCGGCGCCTGCCGAGACGCGTGCACCGGCCGCTCCGGCCCAGACGGCGCCCCCGCGTCGCGAGATGCCTGCGCCGCGGTCCGAGCAGAGCGCCCGGCCGGCCGGCCGCTACGAGGGCCGCTCCGGAGCGCGTCCTTCAGGCCAAGGCTACAATACGGCCTTCATGCCGCGCGAGGGCGGCCGTCCGAAGGAAATCAATATTCCCGTCGCACGTCCCGCCCCGGCCGCCGAGCGGGCACCGATCGAGCCGCCCAAGGGCAAGGAGATCCGAACCGAGCCACGCGTTCGCGAGGAGATGACGGAAGACGAGGAAACGCGCGTCATCAAGCGCGGCGGCAAGATCGTTCGCACTCCCGTCAAGACCGCTCCCGAGCCTCAGAAGGAGCGCGTCAAGCTCACGATCAACAATGCGTTCGACCAGGAGCAGCGCGAGCGTTCTCTTGCCTCTCTGAAGCGCAAGCGCGAGCGCGAGCGCCTCAAAGCTATGGGCGTCCAGCAGCCTCGCGATAAGATCGTGCGGGAAGTCATCATCCCCGAAGCGATTACGATCCAGGAACTGTCGAACCGCATGGCGGAACGCGCCGTCGATCTCATCAAGCTCCTGATGAAACAGGGCGCGATGCACAAGATCACCGACGTGATCGACGCCGATACCGCGGAACTCATCGTTCAGGAATTCGGCCACACCGCCAAACGAGTGTCGGAATCCGACGTTGAAACCGGCTTTATCGGTGAGAAGGACGACGATCAGAAATTGCGCGCTCGTGCGCCCGTCGTGACGATCATGGGCCACGTCGACCACGGCAAGACATCCTTGCTCGACGCCATCCGGCAGACCAACGTCGTCTCCGGCGAGGCCGGCGGCATCACCCAGCACATCGGTGCCTACCAGGTGGCCCTGCCGTCAGGAGACCGGATCACGTTCATCGATACGCCGGGCCACGCCGCGTTCACCGCGATGCGTGCCCGCGGCGCGAAAGTCACGGATATCGTCGTGCTTGTGGTCGCGGCGGACGACGGCGTCATGCCCCAGACGGTCGAAGCCATCAATCATGCCAAGGCCGCGGGTGTTCCGATTATCGTTGCGATCAACAAGGTCGACAAGCCTCAGGCAGACCCCAATCGCGTTAAGACGGATCTCCTCAGTCATGAGGTCGTGGTCGAGAGCATGGGCGGCGATACGCTGGAAGTGCCGGTCTCGGCGCTGAAGCGGACCAACCTCGACAAGCTCCTGGAAGCCATCCATCTCCAGGCCGAAGTGCTCGACCTCAAGGCGAACCCCGATCGCACGGCGGAAGGCATTGTCATCGAGGCCAAGCTCGAACGCGGCCGAGGTCCGGTGGGCACGGCGCTCGTTCAGCGCGGTACGCTGCATGTCGGCGATATCGTCGTCGCAGGCACGGCGTGGGGCCGCGTTCGCGCGTTGATCAACGACAAGGGCCAGAATATAGCCGAGGCCGGACCTTCGGTTCCCGTCGAGATCCTCGGCTTCGACAGCGCGCCGGAGGCCGGCGATCAGATTGCGGTCGTGGAAAACGAAGCCCGCGCCCGCGAAATCACCGACTATCGTATTCGCAAGCGCCGCGAGACGCTTGGAGCTGCCGGTTCCAAGAGCACGCTCGAGCAGATGATGCAGCAGCTCAAGGAAGCCGGAAAGAAGGAGTTCAACCTTCTCATCAAGGGCGACGTGCAGGGTTCTGTCGAGGCGATCAGCGGGGCGTTGAAGAAGCTCGGCACCGACGAGGTGGAGGCACGTATCGTTCATTCGGGCGTCGGCGGCATTACCGAATCCGACATTGCGCTCGGCGCTGCGTCGAGAGCCGTCGTCATCGGCTTCAATGTCCGCGCCAACGCGCAGGCAAAGCAGGCGGCTGACGCTGCCGGCATAGAGATCCGTTATTACAACATCATCTATGACCTGCTCGACGACGTGAAGGCCGCCATGTCGGGGCTCCTCGCGCCGACCATCCGCGAGGTTTTCCTCGGCAATGCGGAAGTGCTACAGGTGTTCAACATCTCCAAGGTCGGCAAGGTTGCGGGCTG
>JALOTA010000102.1 GCA_025458125.1 Hyphomicrobium sp. | reverse complement strand
TCCGGCCCCGGTGATCCCGGTGATCGACACGTAGTAGACGAAGCCGGATGTATTCTGAAGAACGGCCGGCAAGCGCTTGTCGTCGGTCGTGGGTGTGGCGAGGCGGATGAAATTCAGGCCGCGCCTAAGAGCGGGGACGCACAGTTCGTCGTCGGCCTCGGGCGGAACGTCCACGACGATGAGGCCGTCGACACCGGCGGCGACCGCGTCGTCGAGGAACCGCTCGTTTCCATAGACGTAGATCGGATTGTAATAGCCCATGAGGACGATCGGCGTATCCGGATCGGCGTTGCGAAAGTCGCGCACCAGCTGAAGCGTCTTCTTCATGTTCTGGCCGGCCTTGAGGGCGCGCAGTCCCGATGCCTGGATGGGCGGTCCATCCGCCATCGGGTCGGAGAACGGCATTCCGATCTCGATGACGTCGGCGCCCGCCGAGGGGAGGCCGGCGACGATCTTGAGCGAGGTGTCATAGTCCGGATCGCCGGCGGTGACGAATGTCACGAGAGCGGCGCGGCCTTCGCTGCGGAGCTTGGCGAAGCGCCTGTCGATTCGGGTTTCGGATTTCATCGTGGCTCCGGTCAGATCTTCATGCCCAGCGCCTTGGCGACCGTGAACAGGTCCTTGTCGCCGCGGCCGCAGAGGTTCGTTACGAGCAGGTTGTCCTTGGGCAGCGTTGGCGCGAGTTTCATGACGTGCGCCAGTGCGTGGCTCGGCTCGAGCGCGGGAATGATGCCTTCCAGGCGCGTGCAGAATTGCAGTGCTTCGAGCGCTTCCTTGTCGGTTATCGCGACGTAGGTCACCCGGCCCGTATCCTTCAACCAGGCGTGTTCTGGACCGACGCCGGGATAATCGAGACCGGCCGAGATCGAATGACCTTCGAGGATCTGGCCATCGCTATCCTGAAGCAGATACGTGCGGTTGCCGTGCAGCACGCCGGGAGAACCGCCGTTCATGGAAGCGGCGTGTCCGTTCTCGACGTCGAGGCCGTGTCCGCCCGCTTCCACTCCGAATATCGCGGTGTTCACGTCGTCGAGGAAGGGATGGAACAGGCCGATCGCATTCGAGCCGCCGCCGATGCAGGCGACGAGCGTATCGGGAAGCCGTCCTTCCAGCGCCATCATCTGCTCACGCGTTTCCTTGCCGATCACGGACTGGAAATCGCGAACCATCGCCGGATAAGGGTGGGGACCTGCCGCGGTTCCGATCAGATAATAAGTATCGGAGACATTCGTCACCCAATCGCGCAGCGCCTCGTTCATGGCGTCTTTCAACGTGCCCGCGCCGGCGGTCACTGGATTGAGCTTGGCGCCCAGAAGCTTCATGCGCGCAACGTTGGGCGCTTGCCGCTCGACGTCGGTGGCGCCCATGTAGATTTCGCACGGCAGGCCGTACTTGGCGCAGACGGTCGCGACGGCGACGCCATGCTGACCCGCGCCCGTCTCGGCGATGATGCGCTTCTTGCCCATGCGGCGTGCGAGCAAAATCTGGCCGAGGCAGTTGTTGATCTTGTGCGAACCGGTGTGGTTGAGTTCGTCGCGCTTGAAGTAGATGCGCGCTCCGCCCAGTTCATTGGTCATGCGCTCGGCAAAGTAGAGCGGGCTCGGCCGGCCGGCGTAATGCAGGTTCAGATGGTCGATCTCGGCCTGGAACGAGGGGTCGGCCTTCGCGGCGTTATAGGCACGCTCCAGATCGAGGATCAGCGGCATTAGCGTTTCGGCGACGAAGCGGCCACCGAACAAACCGAAGAATCCCTTGTCGTTGGGGCCCGTCCGGTAGCTGTTGAGCTTGGCATCTGCGGTCGTCGACATATCGCTCTCTCTTCGTGTTGGCGCTCGCGTCGCGTTCAGCGCGGCGAAGCGTCGAATGCCCCCTGCTTAGCCGCCTTCGCAGCCTGAAGGAAGCGGCGGATGAGCCCAGGTTCCTTCACCCCCGGGGCGCTCTCGACGCCTGAGGACACATCGACGATTGCGGCGCCCGTCCGGGCGATCGCCTCGGCGACGTTATCCGGGTTCAGGCCGCCGGCGAGCGCGAAGGCCGTTTGGCCTGCCAGGCCTTGCAGAATATGCCAATCGAACGCGAGACCGTTGCCTCCCGGGAGCGCCGCACTGGGATCGGGCTTTGCATCGAAGAGCAGGATGTCGGCCAGTCGGCCCGGCGAGAGGTAGGCCAGTCCCGCCGCGACATCGGCTTTGCTCGAGACGGGGATCGCCTTCATGACCGGCTTGCCAAAACGGTTCCGGATCTCGGCTACCCGCTCTAGCGTTTCGTGGCCGTGAAGTTGCAGAACATCGGGATCGACGTCGCGAACGATTTCGGCGAGCGCACGGTCAGACGGATCGACGACCAGGGCCACGGTCTTGCATGCGCCATCGCGCGGCACCCGTTCACGCAACGCGCGCGCCCGGTCGATATCGAGATTGCGCGGGCTCTTCGGGAAAAAGACAAAACCGATGAAGTCGGCTTTGGCATCGCGCGCGGCATCGAGGGCCGCGCTGTCCGTGATCCCGCAGATTTTTACGGCTGTGGTCATGATGGGCGCCCGTCAGGGGCCTCGCCGGTCGAGGCGTGGCCGTAAGCATCAAATCAGGCCGCGTCGCGCTCTGTTTCCGGCGCCGGAAGATCGCGGCCACGGCCCGCGATGCTGGCGTCCCGTTCGCGCGCCAGCCGGTCGGCCTCGGACTGCCATCGCCGCGCTTCAGCGGAAAGATTGCGGGCCCGGCGCCGCCAGCGCGCCTGTGACATCCAGGTGGAAAATCCGCCGAGGATCACCCCGAGCGTCAACGCGCCCAAGAGGTAGACGTAGAACGGCAGCGACAGCGACACGAGCGGTGCCGAAGGATTGAAGGGATCAAGTGCCAGCGTCACGGCATGACGGTTGGCGACCGCCAGAGTGATCAGAGCGGCGGCTACAGGCAACGCGATCAGTACCGTCAGGATACGCTTCAGCACGTGCGGGCCTACCGCCTTTTTCAAACTTAAGATTTCGCCAAGTCAATCAGGCCTTGGCACCGTCTTCGCCATTGAGGCGGTCACGCAATTCCTTGCCCGTCTTGAAGAAGGGCACGAATTTTTCTTCGACCGGCACCGGCGAGCCCGTGCGGGGATTTCGGCCCTGGCGGGCGGCGCGGTGCTTGACCGTGAAAGCTCCGAAACCGCGCAATTCGACGCGATCTCCGCGCGCCAATGCATCGACGATCTCGTCGAAGATGACGTTCACGATGCGCTCGACATCGCGATGATACAGATGCGGGTTTGCATTCGCGATCTTCTGGATCAGTTCCGACTTGATCACGGGCTCCCCCGAACGGTTTGTTTTTCCTCAGTTTTCAGAAGGTTGCCAAACCGACAGCATGCCGTCAAGGCCAAGTGTTGCAAATGCCGGGTTCCGGGCCAGCATTTCGGCCATTTGCTGTCCGTGGACGCCGAAAAGGTTACCAAACACGTTTGTCATGGCAAACGGCAGGCCCCAGGAGCCCGCCTGTGCCGGCTTCCAGTCGATAACCTTCAGGTCCTTGTCGATGCCGCGCTTTTCTTCCAGCCAGCGTTGCGCCTCGCGTTCGCCGCCCAATTCGTCGACAAGTTTGAACGTGAGGGCCTCCCGCCCCGAGAACACACGGCCCTTTTCGAGACCGGGCACATCGGCGAGCTTGATGTTGCGCCGCGTCTCGACGAGCGAGGCAAACCAGCGGTAGCCATCTTCGATCATTTCCTTGACGACGGCCAGGGACGGCTCGTCGGCCGGAGCGAAGGGCGAGGGCGAGGCCTTGAGTTCGCCGCTCTTCACCTCGTTCATTTTGACGCCGACCTTATTCATCAACTCGGCCACTTCCGGCCATTGCATGATGACGCCGACCGAGCCCGTGATCGTGTTGCCGCGCGATACGATGTGATCGGCGCCCAGCCCGACGATGTAACCGGCCGAGGCCGCCACGGTGCCGAACTGTGCGACCACGGGCTTCTTCTCGGCCAAAAGACGCAATTCCTGATAGATGGCTTCGCCGCCGGTGGTGGTGCCGCCGGGACTGTTCACGAAGACGATGACGCCTGACACCGTCTTGGCATCGCGCATCTTGCGCAGCAGTTCCAGTTGCGCGCGGTCCTCGGTGATGGTGCCGGTAAAGTTCACGCGCGCCACGTGATTCTGGGCCAGCACGCCGCTCGTCTCGTCGGCGGAGATCATGTAGCCGCCGATGGCAAGGACCAGGCCGGTGATGGCCAGACCGCGCCAGAAACTCAAGCGGCGGCGCAGCTGACGGCGATCCAGAACGATCTCGGTCTCGAGCGACATTTGCGATTAGAACTCCAAGCATCCAACCAGAGCGGCACACGCCGCGCATGCTGAGAACATTTACTATTTGAACCGCTAAAAAAGCGTAGGCGGAACGGCCAAAGCCGCGCTCCGTACTGCATCATAACAAAAAAAGCGCGGCGCCAGGATGGCGCCGCGCCTGATTTCGTTCCGTTGCGGGACGGCCGTTGACCATCCGTTCGGGACGGCAGGATTACTCCGTCTCGTCCTCGTCTTCGGCATTCCGCTTCTTGATGGCGGCCTTGAAGATGTCGCCGAGAGACGCGCCCGAATCCGACGAGCCATACTGAGCGACGGCCTGCTTTTCTTCGGCGATCTCGAGCGCCTTGATGGAAACGCCGATGCGGCGGGCGGCCTTGTCGACCGACAGAACCGCGGCATCGACCTTCTGGCCGACCGTGAAGCGCTCGGGGCGCTGCTCGGAGCGGTCACGCGACAAGTCGGAGCGCTTGACGAAGGTGGTGATGTCGCTGTCGGCGATCTTCACTTCGATGCCGTTCTCCTGCACCGCGACGACTTCACACGTCACCGTGTCGCCCTTCTTGTAGCGGGCGAGCGTATCGGCCGGATCGCCGTGCAGCTGCTTGATGCCGAGGGAGATGCGCTCCTTGGAGCTGTCCACGTCGAGCACCATCGCCTTGACGTTGTCGCCCTTCTTGTACTCCTTGATCAGCTCGTCGCCGGGCTTGGACCAGTCGAGGTCCGACAGATGCACCATGCCGTCGATGCCGTTGTCGAGACCGATGAAGAGACCGAACTCCGTGATGTTGCGGATCGGACCCTCGACGACCGTGCCCTTCGGGTGAGCGGTGAGGAACGCATCCCAGGGGTTGTCCTGGGTCTGCTTGAGACCGAGCGAGATGCGACGCTTGGCGGGGTCCACTTCGAGAACCTGGACATCGACCTGCTGGCTCGTCGAGACGATCTTGCCGGGGTGGACGTTCTTCTTGGTCCAGCTCATTTCGGAGACGTGAATCAGGCCCTCGACGCCCGGCTCCAGTTCCACAAACGCGCCGTAGTCGGCGATGTTCGTCACGGTGCCCTTCAGCTTGGCGCCGACCGGATACTTGGCCTCGATGGCCGACCACGGATCGGACTGCAGCTGCTTCATGCCGAGCGAGATGCGCTGCGTTTCCGGATTGATGCGGATGATCTGCACCTTCACCGTGTCGCCGACGTTGAGGATTTCGGAGGGATGGTTCACGCGGCGCCACGCCATGTCGGTGACATGCAGGAGACCGTCGATGCCGCCGAGGTCGATGAACGCGCCGTAATCGGTGATGTTCTTGACGAGGCCGTCGATGACCTGGCCTTCAGCGAGGCGCGAGACGATGTCGGCGCGTTGTTCGGCGCGCGTCTCTTCCAGTACCGAGCGGCGCGAGACGACGATGTTGCCGCGGCGGCGATCCATCTTGAGGATCTGGAACGGCAGCTGCTGATGCATCAGCGGGCCGACGTCGCGCACCGGGCGGATATCGACCTGCGAACCGGGAAGGAACGCGACGGCGCCATCAAGATCGACGGTGAAGCCACCCTTGACCTTGTTGAAGATGACGCCCGTGACCTTCTCGCCCTTCTCGTGCAGGCGCTCCAGGCGGGTCCAGCTTTCCTCGCGGCGAGCCTTGTCACGCGACAGGACGGCTTCGCCGAGCGCATTCTCGACGCGCTCAAGGTAGACTTCGACGGTGTCGCCGATCTTGATGTCTCCGGGCTTGCCGCCGAGACCGAACTCCTTCAGCGCCACGCGGCCTTCCATCTTCAGGCCGACGTCGATGATGGCGAGATCCTTCTCGATGCCGACGACCTTGCCCTTCACGACCTGGCCTTCGAACACGTCTTCCTTGGCAAGGCTTTCGGCGAGCAGCGCGGCGAATTCATCGCGCGAGGGGTTCATTTCTTTCGACACGGCGGCTGACATTCGTTCTCCTTCAAACGGTAACGGTTGCGGCCGGCGCGGAGCCCTCGGGCCCGCATCGGCGGATTAATTTGAAACCGGAACGGCCCAGGGCGCGCGGCTGCGCGACCAGAGGCAAATCGACCGGTTGGAACTGGATGCTGTTCGTTAGCCGCCGTGATGGGCAATCAGTTGCCCTACCAACACGTTTGGAGACGCCCACATTGGAGCGGCCCCGTTGGCCCGACCTTACCTCTCGGTCGATCCGACAGCGGCGTCAGATGGCGGGGGAATAGCGGAAACGGGGGGCCGAGGCAAGGGGTGGG
>JALOTA010000101.1 GCA_025458125.1 Hyphomicrobium sp. | reverse complement strand
AGCTCGCAATTCCCGCGTTGCCGGCCGGCCTTGGCTCATATCGGCCTTGCCCTCATGAAGCGCGCTCAGCCGCGCATCGCACAGGGGCAACCGAAATCAGAAAGAAACACAGACCATTCCCACGGCTTAGGCAGTCTAAACCGCTCAAAGCCTTGATCTTTGTGAAGCCTTCGCCACCGCAGACCGTCAATTTAGACACGCAGAAACCGGGCAACCTGGAAGGATCGATGATGGCTGAGAGCCTGGATCTTGTAACGGCGCGATCCGCGGTGTTGTTCTCCAGCCTCCCTCGCCCGATTGCCGATTCCATTCTCCAGCGATCGGCAACAAAGTCGTTCAGGCGCGGAGAAACGATCTTCTGCCAGGGCGACACGGCGCAAAACATTTACGTCGTGCTCGACGGTTGGGTGAAGCTCTTCAGAATCACACCGACCGGCGCAGAGGCCGTCGTCGGTGTCTTCACCAAAGGCCGCAGCTTTGGCGAAGCTGTCGCGTTCGAGAACGTGGCATATCCGGTTACTGCCGAAGCCGTCACGGATTCTCGATTGCTTTTGGTCCGAACTTCACTGCTCACCACCATGATGCGGGACCAGCCGGAAATCGCAATGGCCGTCGTTTCGTCCACGTTCAGGCATTTGCATTCACTCGTGGCGCAGGTCGAGCAACTCAAGGCGCACACCGGAGCACAGCGCGTCGCGGAATTCCTACTGGACCTTTGCGACGTAGAGTGCGGAAGCTGCACGATCACTCTGCCATACGACAAGACGCTGATTGCCGGACGCCTCGGCATGCAGCCGGCAAGTCTGTCCAGGGCCTTTAACAGACTTGAACAGTTGGGGGTGAAGATCGCACACAATCAGGCAACCATTGCCAACATCGGGCAGTTGCGCGAATACATGCTGGAAGACCGCAGCGCTCCCTGGAAAAAAGCGGAATGATCGCGGTGCATGAATGCAGTGGAATTTTTAATGGCCGGTCTCACTCGGCAATACCTTGATGGATTCGCCGGGCCAACCATCGCGCGGGAAAAACACCGCTCAAGAACCCAACCACACCTGCCATCGCGAGACCGTCGGTCCCATAAGGCGCCATGAGCGGTACAGCGAGCGCCACCAAGACAGCATTGATCCCCATGGCCGGCCCCATCAGAGCAAAGCAGAATAGACGAATCCACATCGGGATCGGAGTTGCGGCGGGTTCTCGAACTTCGCGCGTCACGGCCTACCTCCCGCTGCCGATCCAATAGATCGCATAAGCCAGGACGAGAAACGCGCCGACCGCCACGTCGAACAAGCCGCGCCAGAAGCGGGACTGATGAAGGTTGAGGTAGCGCGCGAGTATCACCCGCGCCTTCCCACCCGCGAGCAGCAACACGACCGCTCCGGCAATGGCAGGGCTTGTGTCTGTCAACTTGGACATGGTCAGAACGGCCGTACACAGGCTGAAGGCCATGAGGGCGATCCACGCTGCAAAAAGGCGGCGCGCTTCCATAGCCCTCACCTCAACACATAGATAATCGGGAACAGAAGCACCCATACGAGATCGACCATGTGCCAGAAACTGACGCCGGTCTCCATGTTGCGCTCGCTGTCGGCCCAGCCCACCAGACCCAGGATGATGATGCCTGCCGCGACGTGCAGCGCGTGAAAACCGGTGGTCAGGTAGTAGAATGTGAAAAAGGCACTCGTCTCGATCCCGATGCCCATCTCCCATTTGTGCGCATACTCCATCCCTTTGACGGCGAGGAATATGCCTCCGAATAGGGCGGCAGTCAGGAGAAGCAACCGCGCACGCGATCTATTGCCCAGTTTGCGGTAGTGGACGGCAAGTCCGGCACACAATCCGCTGGTGACGAGAACGATCGTATTGAATGCCGCGGCCGTCTGATCGAGCATGGCCTGGCTGACGGCGAACCCTGCCGGATCGGTTGCACGAACGGCGAGAAAGGCAAGAAGCGCGGCACCGAACACGAGCAGTTCGCTCGCGATCAGGACCCACATCATCAGGTCGCCGGGTAGTTCGTCGAAAATGCCCCAGTTATCCTGACTCCATGAGCTCTCGTCGTTACCCGTCATCCGCCAACCAGGTGACGATAGAGCTGAGGCAGAGCTGCCGTGAGCTTCTCCGGATTTGGTACGACCACAAACCCGTTCGGCCCGAAGATCCGGCTGAATGTGGTTTGCGATTTCACGTCGATGGTGACGGCAAACACCGACTGACCGAGCCTTCGCGCTTCGCGCACGGCCATGTGCGAATCTTCCACGCCGTGACGGCCTTCATAATGATCCAGGTCGTTGGGCTTGCCGTCTGTGAGGACAAGGAGAAGGCGCCGTTGCCGCGGCCGCTTCGCCAGTTGGGCTGACGCATGGCGGATGGCGGCCCCAAGACGGGTATAGTGCCCCGGCCGTAAGCACGAGATACGGTGCTCCACGGCTTGCCCCATAGGCTCGTCGAACGATTTGCATGAATGGAGAAAGACGCGGTCGCGACGCAGCGATGAGAACGCATCGATCGATGTCTCGTCTCCGCACGCGTGCAGGCCCCATGCGAGCGCCACCAGAGCCTCGCGGGCGATATCGATGACTTGGCGGCCGGCAACGTAGCTCTCCGTGGAGCGCGACGCATCGAGTAGTACCGACACGGCGAGGTCGCGCTCCTGACAACGGGTTGCCCGATAGACCCGGTCGGAATGTTCTCCCGTCGCAGCCAGTTCGACCCGCGCTTCGACAGCGGCTTCCAGATCGATATCGTGCCCGTCGATCTGGCGCGAAAGCTGAACGCGCTTCGGCCGCAATGCCTCGAATTGCCGCCGGACACTGCGAATGCGCCGCCGCGTTGCAACACAGTCGAGCGTGTCTGAAGACGCTCGATCCGACGAGGCCGGGCCGGCCAGCACGCGGCAGTAGTCGGCAAGATAGCTCTTTGTTCGATGATCCCATTCTGGATAGATGGAGGCACCCGCCAGCCGCTCGAACTCCGTTTCTTCCGGCGATAGATCGAGGTGCAGCCGCAAACGATTGCGGGCCTTCTGCGGCACGCGGGCCAAGGCCAGTTCCTCTAGATCATCGGCCGCCTTTTTTGCGGTATCCTCGTCGTCGTCATCGACGCGGCGGTTGAGGTTCAAAAACTCCGCCCAGGACAGGATGGATTCGAACTTATAAAGGATCAGGTTGTCTTTCCGGGCGGCCTGATCGGACTCTTTGCGGTTGGCCCGCACGGTCTTTTCGTCACCATCCGGCGGGGAAGCCGCGGCGCTATCCGTCTCATCTCTTATTCCGGTGTTGTCACGGGTCCCCAGCGGACGCAAGTCGGGCCAGAGCGGAACCGGCAGGAAGGGCCGGTACCCGCGCGGAGCAGAAAACGCATCGAGATTGGACGACTGCGTACGAACCGCGGCGCAGATTGCCACCGCCAGTTCGCCATGCGGCGACTGATCTCCAAGAAGATGCAGAACGCAGGACTCGACCGCCGCTTCGGCGGGGGGGAGCGAGCGTTCAGGCCGCAGCTCGCGGCACAGAAGAAGAAGCCCATGGTGCATCCGTCGCAGGCCGGGACATTCCGCCAGCGCCTCGCGGGTCATCGCTTCGGCTGCCTGCAGTGCCCGGATGTCCCGACGCAACGGATCGGTCTCCCATGCCGGCCGTTCCGCAAATGCCATGGCCGCCGCCAGCCAGACATAGAGAGCCTCGTTGGCATCGCGATGGGGAAACGCGGCTATGCGGTCCGGAAGGCGCATAACCTCGCCATCGAAGCTCGGCATGGTCAACCGCTCGACGGGCTGCCCCAACGACCGGCGCCACGAGAGACGATGGTGGGATTCCTGCGCGGTGGCTGGCCGGATCTCGACATCCTTGCCCCCGCCAAGCCCACGAAAGAGCACACCGAGTCGGGCGCTCGCCTCGTGCAGCGTCGCAGCGGAATCCTCGAAGGACGACGGAGCATCGAGACGGCTGGCCAGCGAGTGCCACAGCTTCCCGATACTCTCTTCGGGCTCCCAAGGTTCGAATTCGAGCCGGTCCATCGCGATCCGCCCCGTTCAACCGTAAACCGCGGCAACCAGGTCGATCAGACCCTTCTTGACATCGGCATCGTCGCTGAGCGGCTCGATCAGAGCGGTCTGGACGGCGCGTTCGACGGGCACTCCATCGCGAATGAGCGTCGCGCAATAGACCAGCAGGCGGGTTGAGACGCCCTCCTCGATGTCCTGCCCCTTGAGCCCGCGAAGCTTTCCGGCAAGCCGTACCAGCGTCGACGCCCTGTCCTTGTTCAAGCCGGTTTCGCTGCACACGATTTCGACCTCGCGGTGGGGAGCCGGGAAGTCGAACTCGATGGCCAGGAACCGTTGCCGCGTGGACGGCTTCAGCGTCTTCAGGATGTTCTGGTAACCCGGATTATAGGAGGCTACGAGCATGAAATCGGGTCCCGCTTCGAGCACCTCGCCGGTCCGCTCGATTGGCAGGATGCGCCGGTCGTCGGTCAAAGGATGAAGAACAACCGTGACGTCCTTGCGAGCCTCGACCACTTCGTCAAGATAGCAGATGGCGCCTTCGCGAACCGCGCGCGTCAACGGTCCATCGACCCATTCGGTGTTACCGCCCTTGAGCAGGTAGCGCCCAATGAGATCGGCCGCCGAGAGATCGTCGTGACACGCCACGGTGTAGAGCGGACGGCCAAGTCGCGCCGCCATGTGGGCAACGAAACGCGTCTTGCCGCACCCCGTCGGGCCTTTGAGAAGAAGCGGCATGCGGTTGCGATAAGCCGCCGTGAACATCTCGCATTCATCGCCGTGGGGGAGATAGAAGGGGGCGGTGGCCCCCATCGTCTGCTGTAGAGATTGCATGATGGTCACTCCGCCGCGCTGAGAGCTGTCGTTCGATCGGGAGCTATAAGCTCACGGCGTGGGAACAGCGTGGCGAAAACGAACAGCAAGGCGCCAAGCACGACTGCAACTCCGGCGCCGAACCGCATGTAGTAGAACAGCGCAAGCTGATCCTGCACCTCCATGTAGTTCTGGCCCATGACCCGCTGCAGATGCGTCTGGACGACGCCTGCGAACGTCAGAACGAAGGTCATGAACGCCATGCCGCTGGCCATCAGCCAGAAGCTCGCCATATTGAGAACCTGATTGTACGGATCACGGTTCTTCAGGATCGGGAAGGCGTATGTGAAAATGGCCAGGTTCAGGCACACGTAGGCGCCGAAGAAGGCCAAGTGTCCATGCGCCGCCGTGATCTGCGTGCCGTGCGTGTAGTAGTTCACGCCGTGCAGCGTATGCATGAAGCCCCAAACGCCGGCGCCGAAGAATGCCAACACGGTAGTTCCCAGCGACCAAAGCAAGGCGGCCTTGTTGGGATGATCACGCCGGCCTTTCCAAACCATGACGAAGCTGAACACCATCATCAGGAAGAACGGGATCACCTCAAGGCTGGAGAAGATCGAGCCGATCCACTGCCAGTAGCCCGGCGTGCCGATCCAGTAGTAGTGATGCCCGGTTCCCAGGATACCGGTAAACAGCGATGTGCCGACAATGACGTAAAGCCATTTCTCGACGACCTCACGGTCGATGCCCGTCAACTTGAGCATCAGGTACGCAAGGATGGAGGCCATCACCAGTTCCCAAACGCCTTCCACCCAGAGATGGACGACATACCACCAGTACATCTTGTCGACGCTGAGATTCTCGGGGTTATAGAACGCGAACAGAAAGAACACGGCAATGCCCCACAAGCCGATGAGCAGCACTGTGGTAATGGCTGTCTTGCGTCCTGCCAGAACGGTCATGGAAATGTTGTAGAGAAAGATCAGCGCCGCAACGACGATGCCCATCTTCACCCACAGCGGTTGCTCGAGGAATTCGCGGCCATCCTTTCCAAGCAGCAGGTTGCCTTGGAAGAGGTTGAAGATGTAGGTCACCACGACACCGAGCGTGCCGAGAATGAGAATAGCGAGTTGGAGGTAGGCGAGCTGAGGAGAGTAGATATCCCGCTCCGCCTCCTCGGGGATGATGAAGTAGGCCGCACCGAAAAATCCGAGCAGAAGCCACACGACCAGAGAATTGGTATGCAGCATCCGGATGATGTTGAACGGCAGAACCTCCGAAAGAGTATTCGGAGCCACGTACACCCAGCCGGCGAGAAGTCCTCCTGACACCTGCACGATAAAAAGCAGCATCGCCGTCAGGAAGTAGGCGTAGGCGATTTTCTGGGTTTCATATTTCATTTCGTCAGTCTCCCGAAAGCGATCTCAGCCGGCATCATTCGGCGGCCAGCCCTTGGTGTCGGTCTTGTCTGCCCAAATGAGGAAATTGCTGAGATCCCGGATCTCTTCGTCGCTGAGGTTGAAACGCGGCATCTGCCTGCGCCCCGGCACCCGTGATGGCTGGGCTTCGATCCACCCCTTCAAGGTCGAGAAGGCATCGTCGGGCTTGTCCACGACGCCCCATCTGGTCATCACGTTCCCGACCTCAGGCGCGAAATAGGCGCCCTCCCCGTGGATCGAATGGCAGTTGATGCAGGCGTTTACTTCCCAGACACGCTTGCCTCGCGCGACCGATTCGGTGAGCGGCATCGAGGCCGTCGACGTGTTGACGACATAGAGATGGCTGTGAGCGGTCAACCCGAGGAAGATCGCGAAAAAGAAC
>JALOTA010000174.1 GCA_025458125.1 Hyphomicrobium sp. | reverse complement strand
GTCCTGACATTCGCGAACTTTCGAGGCGCCAACCTCGAAGGGGCAACCCTGATGCGCCCGACAATCTACTCGGACCTCAGAACGGATTGGCGCGAAGCTCCCGTCTTCGATGGCGCCAACCTCAGAGGGGTGCGACTGACCGGGCGGATCGATGGCGGTTCGTTCAAGGGAGCGGATCTTTCCGGATTCGACTTCTCCCCCCATGATCCCCGTGCCGACATTTCTTTTCTGCCCCGAAACTTCTGCCGTGGATGCCGCTTCGATGGAGCAAGTCTCCGCGGTGCCAACTTTGACGATGCCTCGCTCGCCATGGCGTCATTCGCAGGTGCGAACCTTTCTGGCGCGCGCCTGACCCGTGCCGACCTCGCCCGCGCCGACTTCACGGGTGCCGACCTGACCGGAGCGGATCTGACGGGCGCGGATCTGGCGGACGCGGACTTGAGGCAGGTCAAAGGCCTTGAAAGCGTCAAGGGTTTGGGCCTAGCTCTCAACTTGGAGAGAGCGCTGAGATAACGGCGCCGTACAATCTGGGTGGAAGAGCATCGCATGCCCCTCGTCACGCCGTTCCTGACCCGTGCACCGCGCTGGGCATTGGTGTTCATTCTGGCGTTGTCCATGTCGATGCCAGTCGTCACTCTCGCGCAGGACGAGCCCGAGGTCGACACCGCGCTTGTCATCTCGGTCGACGTCTCCAACTCGGTTGATGCCACCCGCTACCGGCTCCAGCTCGAAGGCATTGCCAAGGCGCTCGAAGATGAAGCCGTCATCGACGCGATCCTCACGGGAGGACGCGGCAGCATTCTGATTTCGCTCGTCATGTGGGCCGACAAGCCCAAGATCTCCATTCCGTGGACACGTATCTCCTCCAAGGAGGAATCCCTTGCCGTCGCCCAGCAGGTGCGCCGGCTCCCGCGCGAAGGCGGCGAATTCACCCGAACTCGTTCAGTCCGGCATCATCATCAACGGGCTGCCGATCCTGGAAGGCGACGACGGTCCCACGCTCGAGGGCTGGTACCGCGACTACGTCGTCGGAGGAACGGGCGCCTTTGTGCTGCCTGCTAAGGGATTTCAGGATTTCGGCAACGCCATCCGGCAGAAGTTCGTAATCGAGATCAGCGCGCACCCGCCCCCCGCCACCTTCGCGAAGGCCGAGTGATGTTTCCCCCGCTCCACATGGGGAACGGGGGGACCGATAACGCCAATAGAATGACGAGCCTCAGGTATCGTTCATCGTTGCCGGCTGGCACTTCCACTTCTTCACGGTCCACTGCGGATGCGTCTCCTGCCAGTTGGCGAGGAAGGGCGGCGCCAGAAGCGCGCACTGCACCGTGTCCATGTCGCCGTCGACGGGCAGCGTGTAGTCCTTGCAGCTCGAGGGGTCTGCGATGAGGCAGGCAGAAATCACGATCGTCAGCATGGGGCGGAAGCCTCCCAGGATTTTGTTGCGGGCCGAAGCCCGAAGCTGCCGATCACCGAGGGGGAACCGGCCTTTCAAGTTTACGCCGGCATCATCCGCCCGGATCAAAGACCGCGGGAGCGGTCCCGGCGCTATCCCGTCAGAAGCACTTCGCCCTTTCCGATCGTCGACATGTCGCCCGCATACCGGCGCACGCGTGCGGGCAGGGCGGCCGGGGCGAGCGAGCCCAATTCCTCCGCCACGAACCGGCTGATCAGACGCAGGAACACCATGTCGTGGAACCCGCAGTCCGCAAAGGTGGCGAGCATCTGGTCCGCCCTGGGACCAATGAGAGTCCCGCGCCGCATCAGCGGACCCGGGCCGGGACCGAACCCGCCTTCGGCCCAGATAGTGCCGCCAGCCATGCGCGAACCCGCCGCCGCGCCGGTTCTGCCTTTGACGACGATGGTGCCGCGCCGCATGCGATCCCCAGCCCGTTCGCCAATGTCGCCGCCCACCCGGATGACACCGCCGGACATTCCGAATTTCTGACCCGGCAGCAGGCCTCCGAGATAGTTGCCAGCCGAACCAGCAACCGTGATGAGACCGCCCTTCATTCCCGATCCCAGATAATCTCCGGCATGGCCTTTGATATCGAGCTGCCCACCGCGCATGTGCCGTCCGGTGTATTGGCCCACATCGCCTTCGACGATGAGCGTTCCCTCCCGCAGGCCTTCACCGATGCCGTCGCACGCGCCGGTGGTTCCAGCCAGCACGAGCGTCATGTCGTCGGGAATTTTCGAAACGTCGAACAGATCACCGATGGTGCCACCCTCGAACGGCATCCGAGCCACGCTGTCGGCGCTTTCCGCCGCGAGCGCCGCCGGATGCAGACAGGACAGATCGAGCCGCCCTGCAGGGGCCGATTTCAGACTGAGCCTGAGCCCGCTCATGCGACGTAATCCTTCAGGTGATAATGGTGCTGTCCAAGCTTGCCACCGTAGTTGCCGGCCGAAACGCGGGTTACGCCTTTCGCGGCTCCGATATCGGTCACGGCCTTGAGCCCCACCCGCATCGCGTCCGAGACGGCCTTGGACGTAAGCCCGTCGATAACGATTTCGAGCACGGCGATCGTGTCAGCATCGAGTTCGGTCTTGGTGGTGCCCTTGAGCGTCGGACAGAACGCGTTGTTGGTTGATGCAAGAGCGCCTTTGTATTTCGATCCGACTTTTGAACCCGAGCGCACGATGCCGCCGGGGAAGGGCGTGATCACGTCCGGGACCTTTGCGATTGCCGCAACGGCGGCCTCGGCTGTTTCCAGCAGTCCCACGCGCTCGCGTCCGAGAAGCAGGAGGTTGCCGCCACCGACGGCCTCCGTCGTCACCCCGCAGGTATCTTCGATCGTGAACTCTCCATCCATGACGGGCACGCGCCAGAAGCGACGCCCGCCAAAGCGCTTCGAGATCTGCCACCCATCGCCGAAGAAGCGAGGCCCCGCCGAAAGCGCGAGCCGTTGCGTCGTATGCAATCCATTATAGCAGGCCGATCCGGGGCTCGTCAGAACGCACTGGCCCACGCGGTTCTTCAACTGCGGCAGGAGCGCGTCGGGCGAAAAGCCGAAGATGAGCACGCGC
>JALOTA010000173.1 GCA_025458125.1 Hyphomicrobium sp. | reverse complement strand
TTAGCCGAGGCTTCTTGCAGCGTCCTTGATCGCGGCCCGGATGCGCGCGTACGTGCCGCAGCGGCACAGGACGGCGCTCATCGCTTCGTCGATGTCCCGATCCGATGGATTCTTCTTGCTCTTCAGCAGAGCAGCGGCGGCCATTACCTGCCCGGACTGACAATAACCGCATTGCACGACATCGTTGCGCACCCACGCGTCCTGCACCGCGCGGCCGACCCGTTCGCTTTCCAGCGCCTCGACAGTGATGACCCGTGAGCCGCCAATCGTGGAGATCGGGATTGCGCAGGCGCGCTTGGGCTGGTCGTCGACATAGACCGTACAGGCGCCGCAGGCAGCGATGCCGCATCCGAACTTGGTGCCGGTCAGTCCCAGGTTGTCCCGCAGCACCCAGAGAAGTGGCGTCGACGGGTCGGCGTCGACTTTCTCGGTCCTGCCGTTGACGTTCAATTCGATCATTGGCTGACTCCCAGCTGCGTTTCCGACCGTCGACATCACGCCTGGTTTCGGCGTGCCGGAAGGCCGCGCAGCCTACCGGATGCACGTCCAGATCGTCCTTCGACGTCGCGGCGGCGCGTGTCGCTCAGTGCCGCCATCTACGCGTTGACATCGACGACGACCCGCCCGCGAACCTTTCCCGCAAGCAACTCGGGCGCGACTTCGATAGCGCCTGCCAGACCGATCTCGACGGTCGCATTTTCCAGTCTGGCGCGATCGAGGTCGCTCGCCAGGCGCTCCCAGGCGAGCCGGCGCCGCGCGCGCGGGCACATGACCGAATCGATTCCCAGGAGGCGAACGCCGCGAAGAATGAACGGAGCCACCGTCGCCGGGAAATCCATGCCCTGAGCAAGGCCACACGCCGCCACTGCGCCGCCGTAGCGGGTCTGTGCGCACGCGTTGGCGAGCGTGTGCGAGCCGACGGAATCGACGACCCCGGACCAGCGCTCCTTCTGCAGCGGCTTTCCCGGCGCTGCCAGCTCCGCGCGATCGATCACCGACGCCGCGCCCATTGCCCGAAGAAAATCGGTTTCGGCGGATTTTCCGGTGCTCGCCGTCACCCGAAAGCCCCAACCCGCCAGGATGGCGATGGCGATCGAGCCGACGCCGCCCGAGGCCCCCGTGACCAGAACGTCACCGCCGCCCGGCTCGAGGCCGGCGTCGCGCAGCGCAAGGCAACACAGCATCGCCGTGTAACCGGCCGTTCCGATCGCCATCGCCTGGCGAGTGCTCAGGCGCGCCGGCAGTTGCAGGAGCCACTCAGACTTGAAGCGACCTTGTCGCCGGGCTTGAACGCCGCGTCGGCACTGTCGAGAACGGCTCCGGCCGCATCGATACCGGCAACCATCGGCCATCGGCGAACCACCGGCCCCGTGTTGGTCAGCGCCAGAGCGTCTTTGTAGTTGACGGACGAGTATTCGACGGCGACCGTGACGTCGCACTCCGGGGTGTTGGCACGCAAATCGTCATCGGAGACTTCGCCGACCTGTGCCGCGAACCGGTCGTCGGACTTGGTGAGTAGAACAGCCTTCGGCATTCTCGGGTCTCCCTTAGATCGTGGCGGCCAGCGCAATCGCCAGCGCGAGTGTGGCACCGGCCGTCAGGCGGGTGCGCAGGTCGAGATATCCCTCGGTGCGGGTCGGACGATGTCGGAACAGGGCGCCGTCCATCATCCTCACCAGCAGCAAGTCGGCGATCAGGAACGACAGGACGAGCCAGGGGGCGAGGCCCAGGAACATCATGAGCAGCGCCAGCCAGCCGAGCAGCGGGGGAACGACTCCCCACATCAGGAACGAGCGCGCCAGTTGCGGCGTCGCTGTCGGAGTCGCGAGGGCCACTCCCCAGTGCACGGCGCCCAGGAACGACAGGATCACCGCGGCATAAGCCACCAGTGCGCGTTGCGCCAACTGGGCGGCGCCGACGTGCCCGACGACTGCGTCCTCAGGAAGCCAGGCCAGAGTCGCGAAGGCAAAGAATGGCAGGAGCCCCATCAGTCCCAAGGCCTGCGCCTGGCGCAGTACGGCGGGATGAGCCATGGCGGAGGGCGTCGTCTCGGAGAATTGCCGCAACTCCCGGTGCGACGTCGGTCGTCAGCGGCGGGACAAACGGCTGACCGGTCAGGCCGCGAGTTTATCGGCGTCGCCCAGACACGCTGACTCGCTCGGCGATGCAGAATCCGAGCGCGGGCGGCGCGGTTCGTTGGCGTGCCGCCCGGCGGGCACGGGATACTGTCAACCCCTTCATCGATGGCCGTCTGCCAGAGGAGTCTTGCGTGAACTACGAGAACATCACTGTCGAGACGCGCGATCGCGTCGCTTTGGTCACTCTGAACCGGCCGAAGGCCATGAACGCCCTGAACGACGCGCTCATGGACGAACTCGGCGCGGCGCTGCGCGCCTTCGATGCCGACGACGGCATCGGCGCCATCGTCATCACGGGATCGGACAAGGCCTTCGCCGCTGGCGCCGACATCGGTGCGATGAAGGACTGGTCCTACATGGACGTCTTCAAGACCGACTACATCACGCGCAACTGGGAGGAACTGAAGCGGATCCGCAAGCCGGTGATCGCCGCCGTTGCCGGCTATGCGCTCGGCGGCGGCTGCGAACTGGTCATGATGTGCGACATCGTCATTGCCGCCGACAGCGCACGCTTCGGCCAGCCCGAGATCAAGCTCGGCATCATTCCTGGAGCCGGCGGAACGCAGCGGTTGCCGCGCGCCGTTGGCAAGGCCAAGGCGATGGATCTCGTGCTGACGGCGCGCATGATGGACGCCCAGGAGGCCGAGCGCGCCGGCCTCGTTTCGCGTGTCGTCGCTGCCGAAAGGTTGCTGGATGAAGCCCTCGCTGCCGCGGCCGCGATCGCCCGCTTCTCGCTGCCTGCTGTGATGATGGCGAAGGAGGCGGTGCAGCGCGCCTACGAGTCGCCGCTGGCAGAGGGGCTGTTGTTCGAGCGCCGGCTATTCCACTCGTTGTTCGCCAGCATCGACCAGAAGGAGGGGATGACGGCATTCGTCGAAAAGCGTTTGCCGCGCTTCGAGCACCGGTAAGTACGTTGCGGATCAAAAACTTAGCTTCATCTTGGCAATCGCCGCCCACCGGCATTTGACAGCCCTGACTTCGATCTCCATAATCCCACCTCTTCGCTGATTGCGGAGTCGTGCGGCGCACCAAGCAGCCCTGACTCGGTCGGCGCGATCTTTAAAAACTGAAACAGCCGATAAGTGTGGGCGCTTGATGAAAAGGCGCAACCACCGGGTGCGGTCTCACGCCAAACCCGGCGGCAACGCTCAATGCATCAGGTGCTCAAACACGAATGAAGGGGATCATCAGATCCACTTCGATTCCGTGAGAGAGCGACGTACACAATAGTGTGCAAAAAGGTTC